>NZ_JAUBPO010000247.1:0-2901 GCF_036700785.1 Microcoleus sp. S28C3
AAAATTGGGACGTATTCTCCGCTTATAAAGCCAGTTTAGGCTTTGTTTGGGCTTAAAATTTGTTTAAGTCCCGTTAAGGCCAAAGAAGGTCAAACCATGAATGTTGAGATCCAATCAGTTGAGGGAAATGCTGTTTTTAAGGTGGTCGCTCCCAATACAAACGCCGTAGCTGAAGGAGAAAAAAGCTGGTCTGGAGAATTGCCCCAGACGGGAAAATATCAGATAGTCGTCGGTACAGAACGAGGAGGCGCCAGTTACACTTTGTCAGTTTCGATCGACTAATTGTATGGTGCGTAGTCACGAGATATTCAAGCTGCTTGGAGATTGTGGGTAGCGGTGCACTCTACGTTCTAGAGTAGTGGTATAATTCCGAGTTTGTTAGATTGCCTACTTCTGTACTTTGTCAGATAAAAATCGCGTGTTTAACAATAAATATTAAACCATACTTCGGAATTTTGTTACAAAAATTCAAGTTAGAATTTTCGGAAAGTTGTTATATTTGGTAGCACAAACAATTTTGCAGCAGGCGAATTGCCAAAAATTATGCCGCGTTACCAAACCCTAGATGATGTTCCTACCCTCCAAGAGGCACTCGAAGGAATAATTGTTGAAGATTTAAAAAAGCTGAATGCACTGTTGTCGGGCGATCGTAAATTAACTCGCAAAGCTGACCTGGTTGCTGGGATTAAACAGCAAATGCAGGGAGAAAAACTCAAGCAAGTTTGGGCGCAATTAGACGACTTGCAAAAAGCAGCCGTAGCGGAAGTTATACATGGGTCAGGTGGTGGCTATGATGCCGATGTATTTATGGCGAAATACGGACAACAACCAAACTGGGGAACAAGCGATCGCTATGGATACAACCGAGAACCATCTCTACTATGCTTGTTCTTCTACGGCACTGCGATACCCTACGATCTTGAAGAAAAATTGCTGAAGTTTGTGCCAAAACCTCAAGCAACTTCCTTAAATCTGGTTGGCGATGTACTGCCAGATAATTTTATAATTCGTGTAGAAAAACATAACTTTCGTACATCTCAAAGAGAGATATCCGAGTACGAACTTCCTTTGACAATTTTTGAAATGGAACGGGCAGCCGCAAAGGATTTGGAAGCAGTTTTGCGTCTGATTCAGTCGGGCAAAGTTGCCGTTAGTGAGAAAACCGCATTACCTGGTGCCACAACTCTGAAAGCGATCGCCGCCGTATTGCAAGGGGGTGATTTTTATAACGACGAACAGCGCCAAGCTACCGTGGAAAAGGGCGATATATTCTACGAGGTTGGTAACATCAAATCCTTTGCTTGGGCCGCGATCGCCCAAGCGAGCAAATTCGCCGAACAATCCGGCAAAAAGCTAGTTTTGACCAAAGCGGGACAGAAAGCTTTGCAAGAATCACCGGCCAAAGGATTACAGACAGCATGGAAGCGCTGGTTAAAAACAAACTCTTTTGATGAATTTCGCCGCATTGATGCGATTAAAGGACAAACCGGCAAGGGCGCGCGCGGCATGACACCGGTGGCGGGGCGGAGAGAGGCGATCGCCTCAAGGCTAGCAGAATGTCCTGTCGGTAAATGGATTCTGTTTAGCGAATTTAGCAGGTATATGTTGGCAACGGGCAATCGGTTTGAAGTAACGCGCGATCCCGACAATCTCTACATTTCTGAATTTGGGTATGGTAACTTAGGATATTCGGGCAGTCACGATTGGCATATTCTGCAAGAAAGATATATGCGCTGCCTGTTGTTTGAGTATGTTGCTACCCTGGGAATAATTGATGTTGCTTATGCCGATCCGTCCCTCGTACCCAGCGATTTTGACGATCTTTGGGGAACGGACGATTTGAGATTTCTCAGCCGCTACGACGGCTTAATATCTTTTCGCCTGACAGCTTTGGGGGCTTACTGTTTGGGATTGACTCACAATTACACCCCGCCAGCAATTGAGTTCCGTCAAACACTCCGGGTACTGCCCAATTTAGATATTGTTGTAGCAGGAGAAGGCATTGCGACATCAGATGCGATCGTCCTCGATCTCTATGCTAAAAAAGTTTCAGATGTCGTCTGGCAACTTGATCGACAAAAGCTATTTACCGCCATTGAAGCCGGATACCCGCTAGCAGAATTTAAAGAAGTTTTAGAGACAAGAAGTATTGAACCGCTACCCGAAACTGTACAGCAATTTCTGACGGATATTATAGAACGATCGAATAGTTTGCAAGATGCAGGAACTGTCAAGTTAATCGAATGTACTAACGCCCATTTAGCATTGTTGATTGCCCATGATTCCCGTACCAAAAAATTCTGTCACCTAGCGGGCGATCGCACTTTAGCAGTTCCATTATTCCAGGAAACTAAGTTTCGCAACGCCCTGCGGCAGATCGGCTACGTCTTACCCCACCGGGATAAATAGTACGATCGTGTCCGGTGGTATCTGAGATGTTGCACCATTCTCAATAAGGCTTTTATGGGCGGGCTCTCCTGCCCACCCCACAAGAAATTAATTCTTTGTGGAACAGGCATCTTGCCTGTTCTTGAGAATTGTGCAAGATGTAAGGCGGTATCGATCGCACTTCTCAATAAGGCTTTTATGGGCGGGCTCTCCTGTCCACCCCACAAGAAATTAATTCTTTGTGGAACAGGCATCTTGCCTGTTCTTGAGAATTGTACAAGATGCAAGGCGGTATCGATCGCACTCGCCCCTGGGTGAAGCAGTCGGATACAAATCCTGAAATTTATTACTCAGATTATCGCCCGACTGCTTCACCCCTACAAGTATCTACAAGCAATTAAAATTATCTGCGTTTATCTGCCTTTTATGTCGTTTATTGGAGTTTAGACTAAGCAAAAATTCACTCAGAAGAAGTTGAGTGTAAATTTTGTGAGTTTAGACAGAGGTAGAGAG
>NZ_JAUBPO010000248.1:0-2861 GCF_036700785.1 Microcoleus sp. S28C3
TTGAAATAATAGTCCACCATATAGCCAGTCTGGGTTTCGGACACTCGATAATATATAAAACTGTCCGAAGTATTGTATTAAATCAAAAATATCCGATCGAATTTATTAAAATTCCAACCCCCCGACAAAACCCTCAATCCCTTGCAGCCCACGCCTGTGTATCAAAAAATTTATCCGCCAAATAGTCTGCACTCCGGCTCCTAAGAGGTGTCCCCCCCTTATGGTACATAACACTGAGGTCGGCAAGCCTGTTATATTGTCAGTATGTAGGCAAGTTTCGGGACTACAGGTACTTGCACGTAAAGGAGTCAGAGTGTCTGCTTCCAGACGATACTTCGGCGAACAACTACCAAACCACCAGTGATTCAAGTTATGAACAGCGAAAAAGTCAGTGTAATAATTCCTGCATTCAATGCTGCCGACACTCTGGCCGAGACAGTTGCCTCCGTACTCAAGGGTACCCACAAGAATCTAGAAATTTTAATTGTTGATGACTTCTCTACTGACGCTACTGACAAAGTTGCCGCTAAACTGGCAGAACAAGATTCGAGAATTCAATACTTCCGGAATCCCCAAAACTACGGGGTTTCTAAGTCTAGAAATTTAATGATGTATCGCGCCACAGGCGAATATGTAGCATTTCTCGACAGCGACGATACCTGGGAACCCAACAAGCTAGAATTTTGTTTGAAGATGCTCGCAGACAATCCCGAAGTCAAAGCTGTGGCTCACGCTTTGCGGTATTTAGACAAGCGCGGCAACAAGTTGAGTTACATTCCCACCTATCCTACAACTAAAGCAGAAATGCAGGCGATTAAGGAGACAGGAGAAAGCCCTTGGGTTTTCCCGTCTTCTGTTGTAGTCTATCGCTCCATTCTTCTCGAAGAAGGCGGCTTTGCAGAAGATTGGCAGGTAGGAGAAGATACAGAGTTATTTACCAAAATTGCTCAAAAGTATGGCTTGCTAGCGGCGACAGAACCTTTGGGAAATTATAGAATTAGAGGGAACTCTCTCACAGATAAGCACTGGCTGAAAAAGCGCATAGCTTCTGATTGTGTCAAAGAGAACCAACTGCGGCGCTTGCGGGGAGAAAAAGAGTTATCGCTCAACGAATACGAACAGGTATGCTTTAAGAATTTGCCACTTTTGAAAAGGCTTAACAAATTCCGAGAAGTTTTGGCACTCCACTACATGAGAAAGCTGGGACAAAGTTGGTTAAATCGGGAGGTTTTGCCGACTCTTGTTTACGGCATCGCTAGCACAGCAATCGATCCTCAAGCTACTTTGAACAAGTGGAAATGGATGAAGGCTCACGATAAGTTGAGTCATCAAACGGCAGAGGGAATCAGTCATTCGGCAGAATTAAACCGCCAGCAATCATCTAAAATCGGGGAGCTTTCCTAAAGAAACTCATATTTGTATGCAGGTTTTAGTCAAGAAATTAGGTGATGCCAATAAAGCCGAATCGAAGCCGATCGCGCAGGGGCTGGTTAATACGCGCTCTTGGGGTTTTGAGGCGTCTTTGACTGTTAATATCCTGTCGGAGCAATTACCCCCAATACCAACGACAATGGCTTGCAGCCGTGCGATGGGAGAAAATATAAAAATTTTTGAAAGTCGCGATCGGATGTCAGCCTTGATTTATTCGGTCGCAAGCTTCAACCCTGTAGATGGCGTAAATAGCAGCGATCGCCCGCCGTGCTATTGGCTCCCAAAACAGTTACACTAAATAATGTATAAGTAAAAAGCAAAGTTTTTTGAATGAAAAAATGGGTAGCAAACCCTTTTTTGAGGCAGAAAATAAAAGCGAATATTGAGAAAATATTCTGCCTTTTACCTTCAGATGACGATCGCCTTTTTACTGTGAATTAGATTGAATTTATGGACTGGCAAGAAATTTCTGGCAACTGGGTATTAATTCCGTCTAAACCGATCGCGATCGTGCATTTTCTCGGCGGTGCATTTGTGGCGACAGCACCGCAACTTACCTATCGCTGGCTGTTAGAGGCTTTGGGGAACCAAGGATATCTTGTAGTAGCAACGCCGTTTGTCAATACTTTGGATCATATTGCGATCGCCCGCGATGTCCTCAACAAATTTGAAAATGCCCTCGATCGCCTGCGCGCCACTAAATTGCTCAAATCTTCCTATCTCCCCGTTTACGGCATGGGGCACAGTATGGGATGTAAACTGCACTTGCTGATCGGTTCTGTGTTTGACATAGAAAGGGCAGGCAATATTCTGATCTCTTTCAACAATTATGCGGCATCCGAAGCAATCCCGATCGTCGAGCAAATTTCCCCCGTCTTTAAAGTGGAGTTTACCCCTTCCCCGCAAGATACCAATCGCCTCGTCCAAGATAGCTATCAAATCCGGCGCAATCTTTTAGTCAAATTTAACGGCGACAACATCGACCAAACCCTGCTTTTGACAAAATTGCTAAAAGCACGATTTCCCGACATGATTACAGTTCAGACCCTGGCCGGCAACCATCAAACACCCTTGGGGCAAGATGTTAGCTGGCCTGTGGGTCAAATTTTTACGCCCTTCGACGCGATCGGTCAATGGGTCAAACAAGAAGTGTATCGGGAATTAAATGAATTAAAACGGACAATTCTGCTGTGGCTTAATCCTACGTCCCGCGTTTGAGATTTGAAATTTGAGATTGTGGAATTGAGCCCACGGATAAATCTGGGACCTGGTGATTCAGACACAGAGCATAAAGTTACAGCTAACTTTCCAGAAAGCCAACTCCTGAGCGGGGTTGGGATGATGGACAGCATATAAGGTGATTTCTGAGAAAGAAATTACCAAGGAAGGTAAAATATGTTTATTGATGAGTAAGGAGATAGGAGCAAGCA
>NZ_JAUBPO010000249.1:0-2837 GCF_036700785.1 Microcoleus sp. S28C3
AATCAATCCTCAACATTTAAGAAATTGGTTTGCTAATTGTTGCTATTGTACTTCATAACAGCGGGAACCGCTGTAAATCAGAAGTTTCAAGAAAGGTAATCAATCGAATGAACATTGCTATTGTCGGAGGTGGCATTGGCGGTTTAGCAACTGCGATTGCCCTGCTCAAACACGGATTTAACGTGCAAGTCTACGAGCGGGCACAGGCTTTGCTACCCATAGGTGCAGGTCTGACCTTGACCCCAAACGGATTAAATAGTATTGACGCCATTCACCCAGGGATGGTTGAGTTGTTGAAACAAGCAGGCAGCCAACTGAAAACGCTTACCCTGAAGCGAAGCACCGGAGAGACGATCGCATTGCAGCAGCTCACGACCATGCAGCAATATGGACAACCTCTGTTGAACATTCAGTGGTCGCGTCTGCAAGCCATCCTCGCATCGGTACTGCCGCCAGATATTATCAATCTCAATCATCGATGTATCGGTTTTCAGCAGGATGAAAACAGTGTTGAAACTCATTTTGAAAATGGAAAAACAGTCCAGTCAGACTTGCTGATTGGGGCAGATGGCATCAACTCTATCGTCAGGCAAAAGCTAATCGGTGATGGTTCTCCTCTCTATGCCGGTCGAATGTCTTGGCGTGCCGTAATTCAATATCCCCACGAATTGTTATCTCCTGAGTCAGCAACCTTAATCACGGCACCCGATGGCAAAAATATCGTCCTAATTGATGTGGGTGACGGTTACACCTTTTGGAGTGCCGGTGCACTATTAACAGACGATTCTGTTTGTCAACGTGCAACTGATACCAAGGCTCGTGTTTTGGAGATATTTGCAGAGTGGACAGAGCCTGTCGAGGCGATCCTCAAGGCAACCCCTGCGGATGACATTGTGGAGCGACCTATCTGTGACAGAACCCCGTTACCACGCTGGAGCTCTGGCAGAGTAACGCTTTTGGCAGATGCCGCTCATCCAGTTGTGCCATCTCTGGGGCAAGGAGCAAACAGCGCATTTGAGGACGCTTACGAACTTGCAGAATGCCTTTCTTCAGCACCTAGCATTGAAGCCGCCCTGGAGGCTTACGAGCACAGTCGCATCCCTCGCCTAGAAGCGATTTATACTCAAAGTGCCTATGAGGGGAAAGTCTCCTACAAGCCAGAGAGCGAGACAAGATTCCGCGAAATGATGAAGCCGTCGCAAATGAATCCAGATAAATTTCAAGAATGGCTCTACAGCTACAAGCCTGCGTAAACCGTTGAAGATGTGCTGATTAAAAATGCTGGCATCATGCCGCGACCGGCACTCGAACATAATAAATAAAGGAGGTATTTAAGCTGGATTTATATTAAACTCTCAATACAGGTCTTTCGGGATTTTCGGGATTGGGAATTAGACGCTGATTTTTGCAATCTACTAGCAAATCTAAAGTTTCTAACACAGTTTGACCGATTAGCACCATATCGCCTAAAACCATTGCCGCCTCAATAGTTTCGCGCCCTTCTATTTCAATGATAACAGGTTCAGTCAATCCTACTGTTTCTTGTCTGCCATCAGCATATTTTGCTATTTCCTGACTCCGAATTCTTAAACCGAGCTGCTCTACTACATCCGCAGGTAACGCAGTTCTGACTGCGCCAGTATCTATGAGTGCTTCTGCTTCGTACACGCGCAACAGATTTGGATTGAGCACTCCTCGACTCACTAAGGCTTCATCAATGGCATTCGTTAGCTTGACTTTGACTCGAACTGCACCCATATTTTTGCTGGCTTGAGTTAAATCGCGATCGAGATTTATCATATCGCCTCTCTTTTCGTCTAGAAAGTCTACCTTTAATTCTAGCCATAATTTAAGGTATAGCAATCCTAAATCAATTGTAAAAACATTGGGCTTCACCCATCCTGATTAAGTTGGTATTAATTTATAATTTTTATCAAACAAGCCATACATATCTAACTTGGGAAAATTAAATACTTGAGAGTGAGTTACAAGCATAAATAGTTTTTTAATAAGTGGGAAAGTTCTACAGAGATACCAATGTTCTCTCAGAAATCTTTTGCCTTGAAGCCAAATATCTTCTACAGGGTTTTGCTCAGGTGAATTAGGTGCAAATAATTCACATCTTATCAACCATTCAGATTTTTCTAAATCCTGATTAACCAGGCCAAGATCATCTCGCATTTCTGCGTATTTATGATAACTTGCCCCATCCCAAAATATTAAAATTCTAGCTGCTGTATTTAGACTTTGAAGGTATTTTACAAACAAAACTGTATTTTCGGAATTTCCGGCTCCATATTCTTGCACAAAAAATTGTTTTGTTTGATAATTGAGAGCCCCAAAATATGTTTGTCTTTCTTTTTGATTTGTCATCGGTACTTCTACTCTGATCTTAGTCTTTCCCCAAACATATCCACAGACATCTCCCCAAAGTAGATGACATTCATCGATCATATATACCACAAGTCTTCCAGCTTCTATCTCTTCTCTGTTTTCTTCTAATATTTTTTCTATTTCTATCTTTTTTGTTTCTACCAATTTATCGTTTTTTTTAGGATTCTTTTTTTGAGTTTTTTTCCAGCTAATCTCGGCTTCATCAAATAATTGATAATAACTTTGATTTGATTTGAAACGAACATCATATTTGTCTTCTATGTATTCCCGAAGCTCCTGTAAGTTCAAAAACTCTTTAGCCTCTAAGTATGTGATAATCTCGGTTCGTTCTAATTGACTTAGATATGCTTTTGAGCCTTGATATTTCGGTTCTTCTGGGTTTTTGGTGAAAACCGTATAATGAGATACCACTACTTGATTTCTACCCTATGGATATTCATCTT
>NZ_JAUBPO010000250.1:0-2637 GCF_036700785.1 Microcoleus sp. S28C3
AGATATCGGAATCGAAGAAGGCGCTTCGGATTAAGATTTAATTTGATCGCTGGTATTTATAATTATGAACTTTCTTTTAAGACTAAATTAGAGATCGGCTGAGACTTTCGCAAGAGGTCTACTATTAATACAGTGGCATTTTAGCTCGCGGGTGAGCTTAGATTGTTAAAGGGATGTCTGAGCTATGCACTCATAGCCGCGATGATCCTACTTTTCCGACTTTTCCGACTTGAAAGATCCGACTTTTCCGACTGACTGGAGCCTGAGTGGTGAGTTAACATAGTGATAGGTGCATCTGAGGCTAGGTAAATTACTGCCTAAATTAATCGCCAGTTGTTTGTCCACTTAGAGTTTCGGCACCCACAGATGTTAATTTCTAGTTCTGCATCAGTCCCTTCCTCATACACTCCAGATATAGATTCAGCTTTTTGGAAATTATGGCAGGATAATCAAGATTACCTTTACCGTTGCTGTCGCAAGTGGATGGGGAACCCAACCGATGCGGAAGATGCCCTCAGTCGCGCGATGCTGAAAGCTTGGAAGAAAGCAAGAGATGGTACGGATGATATCAAAAACTTTAAGGCTTGGTTAACCAAACTGACTTATAATCTGTGCGCCGATATCCATCGAGAGCGCAACAGGGGTGCAGTAGAAGTTGACAGTTTAGATACCATTGCTATAGGAAACGAAACCGAATTAATTAGCCAAGAAGAAACACCAGTTCGCGCTGCTATGCGGCGAGAAGTCGAATTATTTTTTCGCGCCGCCATAGATGAGTTGCCAGATAGATTGCGCGAGACTTTTATTCTCCATTTTGAATCAGGGCTATCTTATCCAGATATTGCCGA
Organism: Microcoleus sp. S28C3; assembly: GCF_036700785.1. Taxonomy (NCBI): domain Bacteria; kingdom Bacillati; phylum Cyanobacteriota; class Cyanophyceae; order Oscillatoriales; family Microcoleaceae; genus Microcoleus; species Microcoleus sp. S28C3. The sequence continues at coordinate 849 of NZ_JAUBPO010000250.1, forward strand.
ACAGCTTGGTATATCCTACGATAACGCCCGCAAGCGGATTTCCCAGGCGCGGGCAATTTTGCGTCAGCGGTTCAATGAAAATTTCTCTGAAGATGGGACTGAATCTGATTTATCTAATCCTAAGTCGAGGGTTTCTCCTCAGTCTGCAAAAGGGAAAAAGTCTAAGAGTATTGCTGAAAAAAAACCTCTTAAAAAGGAGATTGAAGAAAGAGAAATTGTTGCCCGTGGGGAAGTTCAAGAGCCAATTTTAGTGAATGCTCAATCTGATGGGGAGATAAAAGAAAGAGAAATTGTTGGCGGTAAGGAAAAGCAAGAAACGGCGGTGTGTGTTGTGCATCTAGGCGCGAAGGATTATTCGCCCCTACGGATCTTGGCTAATAGTCTGGGGAATGACAGCGAAAAAGCGATCGCCCCTAACGCCTACAGCGGATTGCTTTCTGAGTCTGGGGAAAGCCAAAAAGCTCTTGGTGTGCAGGCATCATTAATGCTGCCTGCACAGGGCTGTTGTACCATCAGCGACTGCAATCCGCTGTATTCCCAGTTTCTCAACAGAGAAAACCAATACTTGACCGATGTTCGATCGCCAGAAATGCGATCGCGCCAGGGTGCAGGAGGCATATCGCGCAACAGTGCGTCTTCTGTATCGCCTTTTCTAATGTAGAGGAGGATGTGGGCAGACAGTGGGGGCTGGCTTTCTTCCATCTGAAAAATAGGCAGGCAGAAAATCGCTTTAAATCAGTTTTTACAGCCGATTGCTTTCTGAGTCTTGGGAAAGCCAAAAGCTATTGGCCTGCAGGTGGCATTAATGCTCCCGCTCGCTGCAATCCCCTATATTCCCGCTTTCTCTATGACTGGCGCCGGGCGCGATATGGCGCTAGGCGGAATTTGGCATGGAAAAATTAGGCATCCCGTTTCGTCAATCTAGATTTTCACGAAGAGATGGACTGCGTAGCAGGAATTGGTCAAATCCTCCCTCGAACCGCGTCATCCTCCAAAGGGTAGAGATCTTATCTATCTAAAGACTGAATTATTCACAAATTGCCTTCGGGAAACGTCTAACTAATAGAACACAAAAAACCAACCCTGGAGTTGAAAAATTATGATTCGTCGTATTGCTTTCGTTAGTGGTTTCGTTATTCTCAATGCTTTTGGTTTCGCTACCGTAGCCCGTGCCGGTGAAGGTGGTGTGGCAGGTTCTGCGGCTTTCACTGTTGGCGGCACTGGGGTTACAGGTGTGGCTGTCTCGGCTGCTGTGGGTAAAGAAAATGCTGCCGCTCATTCTTTCAACTACAACGGCACAAGCAATACAAATGGCTTACAGAACTCAGCCTTTGCCCTTGGCACTGCGGGTACACTGAGTCTCAACGGTCTTGGCGACCCAGCCGGCTTTAACCTCAACACAATACAAGACAGCGCTCGCGGTACCGCGCAAATCAATACCTTCACAGCAGGATACACCATCAACCTAGGTACTACTAGCGGCGCTGTTTTGGGTACGACGAAGCCCTAGAAATGTTGAGAGTTGTTAGCTAGTAAGCTGACCCAAGAATTCAATCAATTGTCTCCCCTCTCAAATCTGATATGAGGATCTCAGCGACTCTCGCCACAGAAAGTCAGGAAAGATCCTCATTAAGAGAGGTTTTTGTTCACAATACTTCTAATCAGGACTTACACAACTGGCACACTGCAATTAACTTGTAGGGTGCCTCAGACCAGCCCTGTCAAGGTGAGTGCTGAGCCTGGTTTAGAAGCCTTGCTGTAGAAAGATGACGGTGACGTGAGTTCACTA
>NZ_JAUBPO010000251.1:0-2589 GCF_036700785.1 Microcoleus sp. S28C3
TACCCTATTTGGCAGCTTGGGAAATGATTGTTTGATTGGAGGTTTGGGGAGCGATCGATTCCTCTTAGGACTTGATGTCGGAACGGATACCATTTTAGACTTTGAAGACGACAAAGATTTGCTCAAACTTGCTAGCGGTATCACCTTCTCTCAATTAGCAATTACTCAAAGTAACAGTGCAACTTTAATCCGGTTTGTCCCAACCGGGGCAATCTTGGCATCTCTAAGCGGGATATCAGCGAGTCAAATTAATGCTGCCGACTGCACTTTCATCTAAAACAGTCCTGGACGCATAAACTCTATTTGTAGGGTGCATCTCGATCTAGCTTCTCAATTTTTGCTTGTTTCCTCAAAAGACTCCGACCCCAAAGGACTCGGAATCCAACCTTGAATATTCTTGCGTTTCCCTAAAAGCGGCTGCGAATGTACGATCGGCAAACGCACAGCTTCCCCATGCAAAATCTCGCTAACTTCCGCATAAATTTTCGCCCTAGTTGCTTTATCCCCACTCGCCCTCCCCCGATCCAAAAGTTCCAGAACTTTCGGATTTTTCCAATTTCCCAAATCCGCCGTCGAACCCGGCCCGAAGTGAGGATAATAAAAATTGTCTGGATCGCCGTAATCTCCAATCCAACCCATCATAAAAGCTTGAAAGCCGGGAGGCTTGAGCCGATCGGCTAAATAAGCAGACCAATCCTTTGTCAGCAATTTGACCCGAATCCCGATCGCGCTCAAATCCGCCGCAAAAGCCTCAGCAATCGGCTTCGGCGTGGGAAAATAGGGACGGCTGACGGGCATATACCACAAATCCAAATCAAAACCGTTCGGATAACCGGCTTTCGCGAGCATTGCTTTAGCTTGCTGCGGGTTAAATTCATAATCTTTAACTCGATCGGACTCTGCCCAATTCAGCGCAGGCGGGATAAATTCCGAGTCGTGTTTTCCGAGTTCTCCCCAGAAAGCTTTGACTATTGCTGGCTTGTTAATTGTTTGGGCGATCGCCCGCCTCACTTCCGGTTTTGATAATGGTTCGTAACTGGGATTTAAGGCTAAATAACCGACATTAAAAGAAGGTCGTACCACAGTTTCTAAATTAGTATCTGCTTGAACCTCTTTCAATTGATCCGGCGTTAAATCTACCGTAAAATCAAGTTGTTCGGCTCTCAATTGAGCCAATCTCGCCGCCGGATCGTCAACAAAACGAATTACCAATTGATTGACTTTTGGTGTGCCAGGTTTCCAATAATTTGGATTTTTATCCAAAACAATGCGATCGCCCGATCCCCATTCCTTAAACACAAAAGGCCCCGTACCCACCGCCAGCGACCCCGGAGTGCCGTATTTAGCACCCGCTTTTTTCACCGCCGCCGGACTTGCCATCCCGAAATAACCGGAACCTATCGCCGAGGGAAAAGCAGCAAAAGGTTGATTTAAAACAAACTTAATTGTAGACTTATCAACAACTGCTACATCTTTTACCAGGGAAGTTTTATCTCCCTTAAAGCCACCAAAAAAATCTTTCCAAATTTGATATGTCTTGCCCGATTCTCGATAACCGTTAGGATTTTTCGCATCCCACCAGCGATCCACATTAAACTTAACAGCTTCCGCATCAAAATTTGTGCCGTCGTGAAATTTGACCCCGGAACGCAATTTAAAAGTCCAAGTTTTGCTATCTGTAGAACTTGACCATTCAGTAGCGAGACTCGGCTCAAGTTCCACAGTTCCCGGTTTGAAATCAGTCAAGCGATTGTAAATTTGGTCAATAACAATCACCGAATTGCCATCCGTAATATTTCCCGGTTCCAGATTGACCGGCTGCCCACCCGCACCGTAGACTAAAGCTCCCGGTGGTACTGCGGCAGGAGTTGTCGGAGTTGGAGAATTATTGCTAACGGTGTTTGAGGTAGTGCTGCAATTTGAGAGAATTACAGCCATCCCAAAAACTAAACCTAATAAAACTAAACGCCAGGATTTTAACAATCTCATCTCAATAGCTCCTGTTTAATAGTAAATTGTACTCATGTAATAATAAAATGGTAATTCTCCCCGGCTCTTCCCTCTGCGAACTCTGCGCTCTCTGCGGTTAATTTAATTAATTCTATCAGGACTTACGCAACTGTCACAAGCACTAGCGGCTAAGCCACACCATCCGCCCAAAAACAAGACCCCAAAAATAGTTAGGATAGAACTGGAGTTGGCCAGTTCTATCCTAACTATTTCTGGACCTATCAAGCAGCTTTTTATCCAAAAAACTTTAGCCGTTTCAACCACTTCTGCCAGTATTCCAGCAATTGTTCGCGTTCCAACACAAATATTTCCGCATCTTCATCGGGAAGAGCCACAACAATCAAAGCATTAACAATTTTATTACCAAACACAGTCTCACCATAGCATCGATTAATTGCCCCACCATAAGCAACTAACTGTAAAGGCTTGTCGTAGAGTTTTGCTAATCGCAGTTTAGGTTCTTCAGCAGTCGTCCACTCAATAGTGCATGGAACACCTAAATCAATACTCCGGACAGTTTTTAAAGAGGGATACGATCGCTTTTGCAGCAGAGAAGTGAAAAAAGTGAGTGCAATCTGA
>NZ_JAUBPO010000252.1:0-2497 GCF_036700785.1 Microcoleus sp. S28C3
TTTTTATGTATGACTGTACTTTAAGCCTTGGATAGCTTTCCTCGCCACTCACCCCAAAAAACTGTCCGGACTGTTGAAACTCGAAAATTTAGATAAATCTTTACCCGACTTTATACCGGCAGACTCACACCTAGCGCAGCTTCAGCAAACGTTCCATTTATCGACATTTGACCTCGATGCGATCGCGATCGTTCTCGCCCCAGAACTCGATCACCGCTACGAACGCCTCTACGCCTACTTACAAGATCAAGAGCGTTATTTACAACCTACTGTCGATCTCGTCCTCAAAATCCTCTGTCCGACAGCAACCGCAAAACTCAGTCAGCGCGATCGCTTTTCTCCTGACGCGCCCCTCATCCGCCATAAACTGCTGCACCTTGTTGGCAACTCTAACCAAGCCAAACCGAGTCTGCTAGCGCATAATATCCTGCTCGACGAACAAGTTGTCCGCTTCCTACTCAACGAAAAAGGACTCGATTCTCGGTTAACACCTTTTTGCCAATTAATCCAGCCTGCTGTTGAGTGGAACGATTTACGCTTGAAGGAATCCGTCAAACAAGGTTTAAAAGCGATCGCCCAGGCGGAAAGGGGAAAAGGGGAAAAAAGGGGAAAAGGGGAAAAGGAATGCCCTGTGAGGCAGGAAAATGGGGAAGAGGAAAACAGAACAAGGGAAAACCTACCTCCCCTTTCCTCCTTTTCCCCACAGCGAAGCAACCCAATGCGACTGTATTTCCAAGGAAGCGATCGCGCTTTGGCTCGCCGCACCGCTGAAGCTATAGCTGCTGAAGTTCAAACTTTCTTACTAATAGTCGATTTTGGGCGAATTATCGCTGCCAAAGTAGATTTTGAGCCGACTTTAAACCTAATACTCCGTCAAGCCTGGTTTGACAATGCCCTCCTTTATTTAGATCGGATAGAAGTATTACAAGAAGAAGAACACGCTATTTTGTATCAGGATTTACTCAATGCAATTGCTCAAACCCAAGGACTAACAATCTTAGCAGGCAAGCAGCCCTGGAAACCTGGAACAGAAGGTGTCTTGGGAATTGTCACGATACCTTTTACCGTTCCTGACTTTGCCCAGCGCCGCCTAGAATGGCAAAAGCGTTTGAGTGAAGCCGGAATTTCGATCTTGCCAACCGATTTGGATGCTTTAAGCGATCGTTTCCGCCTTACTCCAGAGCAAATTGCCGACACCGCTGTCACCGCTAGCAATACCATTCGCTGGAAAGCTGCGGCTGGAGAAACCGAGATTTCCCATACCTCAATTGTATTTGCTGCTACCCGCGCTCAAGGCGGTCACGATCTAGCAGCACTTGCACGCAAAGTCGAACCTAAATATCGCTGGGATGATATTGTTCTACCACCCGATACCCAAACCCAGCTTAGGGAAATTTGCAATCAAGCCAAACATCGACATCTGGTGTATGAAGAATGGGGGTTCGATCGGAAATTATCCCTCGGTAAAGGGCAGAACGTTTTATTTTCTGGCTTACCAGGGACGGGAAAGACGATGGCTGCCGAAGTGATGGCAAGTGAATTGCAGCTAGACATCTATAAAATCGATTTATCCCAAGTTGTCAGTAAATATATTGGCGATACAGAAAAAAATCTCAATCGCATCTTTAACGCCGCAGCTACTTCCAACGCTATTCTTTTATTTGACGAAGCAGATTCTTTATTTGGCAAGCGCACAGAAGTAAAAGAATCGCGCGATCGCTACGCTAATATTGAAGTTGGTTACCTATTGCAGAAAATGGAAGAATATGAAGGGATTGCTATTTTAACAACAAATGTTCGTAGCAATATAGACGATGCGTTCGTGCGACGACTGCGTTTTATAGTTGAGTTTCCCCTTCCTACCGAAAAGCAACGCTGCCAAATCTGGGAGAAAATTTGGCCTGACACCACACCTCGCAGCCCTCACATAGACCTAGATTTTTTAGCACGTAAGTTTGAAATTGGTGGTGCTAACATCCGCAACGTTGCTTTAGCCGCCGCATTTCTAGCTGCTGATGAGGGTATACCCGTTAACATGAGTCATCTGATTTGTGCGATCCGCCGGGAGTATCAGAAGATGGGCAAGATATTGATGGAAGAAGAATTGGTTCTCCCATACTTAGGGCTTGCTGAATAAGTCTGCGCTCGGTGTGCCTTTTTATACCAATTTTCCAAAGTTATGCAACAGTAGCCAAGGCTGATAGAATATAATCCCATCCCGTTATATAACAATCCTAAATGAGTTGTAAATGCTCATTATGTATAGTGCGTCTTGCAGGAATTGTGTAAATAAAAGAAAAATGGTAAGATAAAATTTAAGTAAAAAAGAGTATGACAAATATTTAGTGGGCTTTGCGTCCCAAGCGTTGTGGAGGCGAGAGAACCCGAATTCACGGGCGATTAAATCAGAGATGTAAATCTAACAATACTCCGGACAGTTTTTAAAGAGGGATACGATCGCTTTTGCAGCAGAGAAGTGAAAAAAGTGAGTGCAATC
>NZ_JAUBPO010000253.1:0-2322 GCF_036700785.1 Microcoleus sp. S28C3
GAATCTCTCTCTAAATTCACCATAATTTCTACTCAGCTCCTTCTGAGTAAATTTGTGCTTAGTCTAAACTCCAGTCCATTAAGCGAAGACTGGAAAACTCGTTTCCCTACATCGAGTTTTCCCAATATTTTTAGTAGAAGTGGGGTGGGGACGGGTGCATTGGAGGAGGAATATTGGCATGATTTAGTCAAAGATGGGTTTATCCAAAGCGGTGAAATGGATGTTGTACCCGATCAGTTAATCGACTGGATTGATGAACTTACTGGCGGTTTGCCTTTTTATGTCAAAATGGCAGCATCAATGTTTTGGCAGTACGGGGATTACGAACAAGCACAGACTGAGTTTATTTACCAAGCAACTCCTCGGTTTGAAGAACTTTGGGCTGATTTGACTGCATCGGAACGTCAAATTATGAAAAATGCTGCTGGTAAGATTTCAATTCAATCTAATGCTGTAGTTAATAGCCTCAAGCGTCAGGGTTTGTTGAGGGCAGATGGTGGATTATTTAGCACTGCTTTTGCAGAGTTTGTGAGGAATCAGCGATGAAGAGGTTTCTCCGGGAGAGTTGGGAGTTGTGGTACTGGGCAATGTTTTGTCCTTCAAGGCTTCAGCAGCGGATGAATGAATGGGCTCCTGCTGAAGAAAACGATGGATTGCGATCGGATACACATTCCTGGGATATTCTGCTGTGGAAACCAAATTCTCGATTCATTGGTCAGTTTTTACTGCTGATATTTTTGTTTAGTTTACCGCTAATGTCGGGAATTGTACTGCATGGTCAAGTCCTAGATTTGCTGTTGCTATTTGGAGCGATCGTGACTGCTTATAGCATTGGTATTTTGTGTTTATCAATTGGTTTTTATATACCACTACTGGTTTATTTGATTTATCCGGTAAATCCGCAAATTTATCTCATTGGATTAGATATGGTACAGGATATTTTGCTTCCATTTTTCCAAGGAGCAAGGGGTATATTTTTAGGTATATTGGCTTTAAGTATTAGCATGGGCTTTGGTAAATGGCTAGCAAATATAGAACGCATTTTTTTAGCTCGCAATGTCATCGCGATTGGCGGAACACTAAGTACATGGTTAGGAAGTTGGTTAGCAACACAAAATTGGTATTTTGCTCTGTCAGTCACTGGACTGATTGGGTTATTACTGTTGATCTCTGCTTATACGATAATCGATGAAGCTCAAATAATTGACTTTACATTTATAGGGTTAGTCGTGGTGTTCATCCTGATCCTGATGTTAGCTATGGGAATCATCAGAGCGGCCTTCGTGGGAAGCAGTATGGGAATCATCATGGGAGGAATCGTGGAAAGCATCATAGGAGGAATCGTGGGAAGCACCGTTGTGTTGGTGCCAATCGTCGGCGGCTTCGTGGGAGGAAGCGTAGGAAGCATCATAGGAGAAATCGTGGGAAGCATCGTGGGAGTAGTTGTGGGGGTCGTTATGGGAGTAGTTGTGGGGGTCGTTATGGGAGTAGTTGTGGGGGGTATCGTAGCGATCGTTGTGGGAACCATTGCAACTTTACCTTTGCTTTTCTTTTTGCTAATTTGCTGGATAATTGCGGCCAGTATTTCACCCACAATGCAAAATACGTTAGCCATAATTACCGCAATCACGCTAACAGCTTTAGGCTGGCATCATCACGGCTGGGTATCATTTTTAGCAGTGCCAGTAACTTTGATAAGTTACTACCGACTAGCAGATTATTTAGTCCTCACATTAATCGACTTATTACTAGCAATCCTTTTAATCAAACCTTTCCAGCAAAGTCCTCTGCGATTACTTCACTTACTACCCCCTTACACCACCGAGTTGGTTTGGGTGCCTCTCCTCAATCACGATCGCATCTTAGCTGCCGCCTTCCGTACCGATGCCTCAGCAACACTCGCAACTTTTCAGAAAATGCAAGCATCACCGCTACCAGGCTTGAAAGTTACGATTAAAGAGGCATTACCTCAAATTATTACCAATCAATTAACTGTCATCGAGAATATTTATGAACTCATCGCCATAGCAACACCCGAACATCCATTTTTACCTTTACTAGCACCAACATTCTATCAAACAGAAAGCGTAGAAATAGACAAACAAGTTATACAAACAGTATCCTCAAGCAATAACTCTCTCTTTCGCATATGGTTTATTTTTACAAGTGCTTTAGGTAGCATAATAACAGGCGTAATTTTAATTGTAAGCACACAGCTAATAGAAACAATTATTGGAAGTATTATTGCAGAAGTGTTGAATGATAGGAAAAGATTGCTAAAATTGGCAGAGCAATGTATAATTGTAGACTTATAAATTATTA
>NZ_JAUBPO010000254.1:0-2309 GCF_036700785.1 Microcoleus sp. S28C3
GGCTGCGATGAACAATGACTATATGATGCAGATTCTCAAATGCTTTTGTCAAGCATGATTGAGATGCTCTTACCCTGTTTCTATACGCCTTTATTCTTTAGTCTCTTAGAGAGGGACGAAAGGCAAGTGTAAAAGTGGTGTCAAGCGCCGAGTGCTATAAAGTTTCTAACCAGGATTGAGTATTGTGAGGAACGCCACAGAAGTTACGATCTGCTGTGGCGTTTTGTTCGGAGAAGAGGCGACTTTCGCGGCCAATTCTAAGCCTCAGAGCGTAATATCTCTGATAGGAAATCCGAGGAGCCGATCGCCCCGTTAACCCCCACCAGATTCGCTAAAACCCGATCGGTTCCTGCTACTTGCAGCAACGTACCGTTCGGAGTGGCGCTAAATTGCAACTGCTGGAAACTCAGGCCGTCGCTCACAACAAACTTATCGACGCCTACCTCGAAGTTAATCACAGTATCAGTGCCGCCATCACCACTCAACACAAATCGATCGCTCCCAATACCTCCAATTAAAGTATCGTCGCCCAAGTCGCCAAACAGCCAGTCATCTCCAGCACCCCCATTGAGAAGGTCGCTATCTTTACCACCAATCAGAGTATCGCTGCCTGCATCTCCGTTGATAGTATCTTGCCCTTCGTTGCCGTAGAGCAAGTCATCGCCCTCACCGCCGTTGATGCAGTCTTGCTGGTCGTTTGCGCCCACCGAGACACCCCGGTTATCGGAACGATCGCCATAGATGGTATCGCTGCCCTCGTCACCGCAGAGCTCATCGCTGCCGTCACCGCCGTAAATCAAGTCGTCGCCCCGATCTCCGTGTATGAGGTCGTTAGCTTTGCCGGCGTAAATCAAGTCGTTGTCTTGACCGCCGGCGATGGTATCGTCACCCTCATCGCCCAACAGCACATCAGCACCAATGCCACCAAAGAGCAAGTCCCGGCCGCCAACATCTTTAGCTCGACTTCGAGCACCACCGTACATGGTGTCGTCGCCACTGTCGCCAACAAGGGTATCGGAGCCGAGTTCGCCCCAAATCAGGTCATTATCTTTGCCACCCCAAACACAATCATTTCCTTTACCTGCTTGCACAGTATCATTACCGTGGCCGCCGCCCATGATGTCGTTGCCGCTGCCACCAAAGATTAAGTCTTGTTCGCCGAGATCCCCGATGGACTCGGAACTGCCACTGTCGCCGAGCAGAGTATCGGCTCCTTCGCCGCCGTAGAGCGTATCGGAGCCTAATTGACCGTAGATGATGTCATTGCCTTTACCTCCGTAAGCGCGATCGTTATCTTTGCCTGCAACCAGCGTATCGTTGCCTTGTTGACCGTTGAGGAAGTCGTTGCCGAAGCCTCCGTACAGCAAGTCGAGTCCCTGGGAGTCGCTGGCCCTTTGGTCGCGGATGCCCCCAAACAAGGTGTCGGACCCGATGCCACCAAACAACGTATCGGAGCCGAGTTCGCCCCAAATCAGGTCATTTTCTTTACCTCCAAGGGCAATATCGTCACCTTTGCCGGTATGGATGGTATCGTCGCCCTCGTTGCCATTAATGAGATCTGCACTGTTGCCCCCGAAAATCAAATCGCCATTGTTTTGAGCACTGCTGGAGTTATCGTCGCCGTTGTCTCCCAAAATCGTATCGGCACCTAGATCTCCAAACAGGGTGTCAGAGTCTAAGTCGCCGGCAATCCAGTCGTTCTGTTTGCCTGCGAATACGATATCGTTGCCCTCGTCTCCGTAAACAATATCGGTGTCAATGCCCCCAAAAATTGTGTCATTGTCTTCATTGCCGTAAATTTCGTCCGCGCCGTCTTCACCTAAAAGCAGGTCGTTGCCTTCAAAACCGACAATTTTTTGGTTGCCTTTGGTGTCTGCGATAAAGTCATCGCCGTCGGTTCCTTTGGTGGTTTGTTCCTCTGAAAATTGTGAATTCGGCTGGATAAATCCAACTGCGGGTGGTTGCTGCGGGGGCGCAAAGTTAATTCCCGGTTTTTCAATAATGGGCGAACACTGACAGTCGGTATCTGTTTCGGCGATCGGATTTGAGATGGGCGCCGGAATCGGCGCTGGAGTTGGCGTCGGAGTTGGCGTCGGAGTTGGCGCAATCGGCAGGGCGACAACCGCGACAGTAGCGACAGCGGGACTGGTGGCGCCGTCGTTGTCTGTGGCGCTGTAGGTGAAATTGGCTCCTGTAAAGTTGCCTGTGGCTTGCAAAAATAATTGCTGCAATTGTGCTGGAGTCAGGACTTGACCTGGTGTCACCGGTACGCCGCCGTTGGCTGGATCTCCTAAAAACAGGACTGCTTG
>NZ_JAUBPO010000009.1:0-92854 GCF_036700785.1 Microcoleus sp. S28C3
TTAAGTCGGGGAGTTTTTCCATTCCTCGATCTAATGTCTATCTCGTCTTCTTGTCAAGGGGGTTGAGCAATTACCATTAGACAATATTGCAAACTATCTTAAAATACCTCTGCATTTCATCTTCGTTGATGTGCGATTTCCCTATAAATCAAAGATTTATGCAATAAGTTTATTGATTTTTAAATGGTTGTGACAGCGCTTCAGCGACCGCTTTTAAACTGCTGGAATGCCTCGCCATCATGGCATGGGCAAAAATAGACAATTTTACTTCTTTGGCAGCAGATATTTGGGAACTAGAAGCCGGTACGATTATGAAATCCCAATCTGTCCAAATCGAAGTAAAATTAAGCTTTTCCAACAAGGCAGCATCTCGATTTAAATCTTCCAGAAAAGCACTACCAGGACGCATTTGAACGCAGCCTTTTCCCCAGAGAGTGTAAGCCATCCAAGTACCGCTGTGAGGAGAAGATATGGCAATAAAGCGCTGCACTCGGTTAATGCCGCCTAACCTTTGCAGGTAGTAGCGAGTTACTAAACCGCCCATGCTCAATCCTACTATATCTAAATGCTGTTCGGGTGCAAAGGTTTTGTCTATATAATCTGCTATTTGTTGGGCTAATTCGTCTATGCTGGCGTTGCCCCAATGGGGCGAGAGATTGAGGGTGTAGACAGACCATCCCAGTTGGGTGAGGTAGGCAGACATTTTGTTAAAAATTCCCGATTTTCTGAAGATTCCGTGAATTAGCAAGACTGGATTGCGGCTGAAATTGCTATTCATTGTTAAGTGGGAATTTTATTTTTAATAGGTGCTTTGAGTTCTTCAACTAATGCGTTAATACTTAGGGGTTCTGTCACCATTTTGCGGTGCAGCAAAACGTTGACTTTAACTTCTTTACCTACTGGCATTTGGGAGCTGTTTGAGGGTACAATCATTATGTCAAATGGCGTCCACATTGATGTAAAGTTTATGCGTTTGAGCATGGTCACATCTTGATTCAAATCGCGCAGCAAGCCACTATCGGGGCGCATATCCAGGTATCCTGGTAGGCGTAGGGAATAGGCTGTGAGGGTGCCGTGGTGAGGGGAAGATAGGGTGATGAAACGCTGTACGCGGTTGATTCCTCCGAGTCGCTGGACGTAGTAGCGGCTGACGATGCCCCCCATGCTGTAGCCTACTATGTCTAAAGATTGTTCTGGATCGAAGTTTTCAGAGATGTAGTCTGCGAGTTGCTTGGCCAGTAAGTCGAGGCTGAGGCTGCCGTCGTTGGGGGTGAGATTGAGGCTGTGGACTGACCATCCGAGTTGGGTGAGGCGGGCGGACATTTGGCTGAAAATCATCTTTGTGTCCCAGATGCCGTGTATGAGGATGACGGGATTTCGATCGAGCGAACTGTTCATTTTAGGGGAAAATTGCTTGCTGATTACAGCATAAACCACTCCCCTAGGGACTTTTACCCCTACTAGGACAGCTAGCGAATCGGATCGAGGTACGATCGGCAATTAGTGGGAATCGCTAACAAATTCTGAGATACTTGTAAATAAGTGCAAAGCTGTCCTAGTATTTATACCTAAAATTTGCTTGGATGAGGTAGCTTAAATAAAGCAAAATGTAAATTTTGATTAATAAATGTAGACAAAAGTTGCCTTACCTCGTAATCTAACTTTGTTGACAAGCTTGTACAAATTTCTCTAAAAGAACAAAAGGAGTAAGTCTAATGTTTGGTTTTATCAAAAATTTCTTCGGCGGTATTTTCGGCTTTTTCGGCAGACTCTTGGGCTTGAAAAAGTCTGAATATTTCCTAGATTTGGGCGAGTCCGGAGCGAAGGAACCAGCAAAAGTTGAGCCTGCGAAGGTTGAAACTGCTGTTGCCAAGAAAGCTGAGACTGCTGCGATCGCACCGGCAAAAGTTGAGCCTGTTAAGTCTGAGAAGTCTGAGAAGTCTGAGAAGTCTGAGAAGTCTGAACCAGCTAAAAAGGCTAAGGTAGAGAAAAAGTCTAAGAAAGAAAAAGAAAAGGAACCAGCCGCTAGCGTTCCTGCTAATGCTCCAGAACCCGCGAAGGTACCTGCTGCGGCAGCAAATAACGGGAAAGTTCCGAGTCAAGCTGAACCGATTCGGACTTTTGCTCCTAATAATTTAATGCCGACATCAAATGCAAGTCGTCGGAGCCCTGGCCCCAGCATGAACAATTTTCGGGAAATGGCTCGTCAGGTGAAAACGAAGTAGGAAATTGGGAATTGATAATAGGGAATTGGGCATTGGATACTTCCCAATGCTGGCGTTAAATAATTAAAAATGGGATTCCTGATTTTTAATTTTAACTCTTTGTTCTATTCCCTATTTTCTTGGTTTCTGAGGAAGGCTAATCCGCTGTATAGGTGAAAAGCTGAGTCCCAAGGAGTTTCGGATTTGCGATCGACTTCTATATGAGATTCGATCTTGCTCAACATATTAGTGTAATCGAGCACTGTCTCGGCAAAGGGCGTAAATTCTGACCAAACTGTAACGTCAAGCTGGCGATCGAATATTTCCAGTAAATGATTCCAGTTAATTCTGGTGGTACTTTGAGGAATCTGTTGAGAGTTTTTGACTCTGGATTTTTTGTTTTTCGGGTTCGGTGAACTGGGGAAATCGGCAGAAGCTTTGGTGAAGTCAACTCCTTGTTGAAATTCGTAACTTTGGTCGCAAATTCGCAGAATGCAGTTTCTGCTGGGAATGTGCAAGTCACAGATTTGAGCGTAATCTTGCCTGATTTCTCTGTGGCGAAATTGCTCGGTTCTTCGGTTGGGTGAGTAGTCCATGACTTCGATGAACATCGGCAACAAGCCTTCTACTCTTTGGCTAACTTCTGACCAGTTAAATTCGATCGCACCGAGTCGGTCGAGTTGATCTTTGCAAACAACGGCTGGGGAAGAGAGAGACTTGAAGTGTTGCACTCGGAAGATTTGGATTTTTTGAATATCGGTTAGGGTGGCCCAAAATACGGGAATGCCGGCGTTGAGGAGTTCTTGACCGTAAATTCGGAGTTCGGCAATGGGACCAGTTTTGTATAGTCTCCAGCCGCGGCTTTGGATTTGCATCCGGGTTGTGTATGCGTCGATTTTGAAGATTCTGCTGATATTTTGAATGGCTGCGGGTTTGTTTTCGGGGCTAACTGGTTCGAGGATGAGGAGTCCCGGTTCGAGGTTGCTGGGGTCGTTTTTGGCGGTTTCTATGGCTTGTTGGCGGACGTTTTGTTGTGCGATTTCAATCCGTTGAATGCCTTGGCGGGTCTGGGAGACGATTTTGGGGTTGGTAATGTCGCGGAGTATTTGTTTGTAGGTTGTTTGGGCTTTTTCGAGGTTGTTGGTGAGTTCGTAGTAACGGCCGATGTAGTATTGCACCCACGGATTTTCGGGGGATTCTTTTTGCAGTTGTTTGATGAGTTGGGCGGCTTGTTTGTACTCTTTGCCATCTAGGGCGGCGGCTATTTGGTTGATATCTGTCATGGCGGTTGCGGGAATGGCGTTGTTTCTATCTTGGCTGATGTTTGGTTGGTTCCGCCACTGGTTAACAACTTTGGCTCTTGTGTTAACTTATAGATATGATATGAAACTATGACAATCATTGAAAAAATACGTGTCAAATTGCAAGAAACAATGGTGGAACAAAAAGTAACTTATACGCTTGAAATCAATGGTAAGTTTATTATTATTGAAAATGTTCCTGCTAGAGTGTGTTTGGAAACGGGAGAGCGTTTTTTTTCGCCTGAAACTGTGGAACAGTTGCAGAAGATGATTTGGGAAGATAGAAAGCCGACTAGGGTGATTGAAACACCTGTTTTTGAATTTGCTTAGGGGTTGGTTAAAGTTCAGTTAAAGCTGATTGGAATTAATGGTTAAGCTGTAGGAACCTTTGCTTGTGCGATCGCCTCCTTTAACAACTATTTTATAAGTGCCGTTACTAGGCAATTTTACGGTGAGTTGAGACTCTCGGCCATTCTGGGAGTTGCCTGTTTTTTCGGCAATAATTTTGTCGCTGGTGTCGAACAGTGTTATGTTGTGGTCGAATGCTCTGCTTTTGAGGTCGATCGTAATAGATTGACCTGCCCGTCCTTGAAATGTGTGTTGGCGGGATTCGCCTTCTTTTAATGTTTCTCGGCGCTGTAGGATGGAAAGGGATGTGAGTTTTGGTCGATCGACATTGCTCAAATTTAAGCCGTAATTTGTCACGGGGGCCCCGGGGCCATTTCCTTCTCTGACTGCAATGATAAAGCCTGTTTTGTTGTTGGGATCTCGGACTATTTTGTCAATAAATTGGGATTGTATTTCTTTAGCTGTTAGAGGTTTAGGTTGGTTGAAGTTGGGTTTTGAGGTACAGAAAAGCACGGCTCCGTCTTGATAGCGGGCTGCGTAGAACCAGTAGTTTTGACCGTTAG
Organism: Microcoleus sp. S28C3; assembly: GCF_036700785.1. Taxonomy (NCBI): domain Bacteria; kingdom Bacillati; phylum Cyanobacteriota; class Cyanophyceae; order Oscillatoriales; family Microcoleaceae; genus Microcoleus; species Microcoleus sp. S28C3. Next base: position 4,417 of record NZ_JAUBPO010000009.1, read on the forward strand.
TTGTAAATTCGTTTCGGCTAAAGATAGTGAATCTTTCAAGTTGCGGTAGTTGCTGGTTGCGCTGGCAATTTTTATCGATGTAGATTTCGTTGGCCGATGGCTGTGGCTGGGCGAAAACTGCTGGGACGGTGGTGGTTACAATTGCTGAGATGATCGTGAGGGCGAGGGTGAAGGGCGATCGGCTTTTCATAAATACTTGTTTCTATTTATTATTGTCAGGTGTTGCACTGTCTACTTCGTATTTTATCTCTGTTTTATTAAATACTGTTCTAGTTCCACAGTGCGCTGTTTAGTCATGCGATCCAAACATTCATTGAGGAAACCTCCATAACCCGTACCGCCACGACTTTTATAAACTTCAAATTCACAGGTTTTATCTCTTAACTTAATCCATCCTAATTGTGCTTCGGAAAGTGGCGATCGCTCTTCGCCGCTCAATTGGGACATCAGTTGTTTGTAAACCTCGTTCAGTCGTTGATCCGAGGCTTCATACCTCAACCGAATACAAGTTCTGACTTGCGCATCTCCTTGCGGGCGATCGCAATTAATCTGTTGAGCAATGGGAAAGCTAGGAGATTGTGCAGAAACTGATGTTGTACCGACGAAAATTGCCAAAAGCGCGATCAACCAAAAGGGTGATATATCTTTTCTCAACTCTATTTTCATTGCCCGTCAACTCACCTATTTTATGAATTATTTGTTATTTGTTGATATTAGCACTTCTCAAATGCCGCTCCAACTAAAGACAAAGCCACAATCGGCGCAGTCACCGCCCTGAGAATTCTACTCCCCAAAGAAACAGCTTCAAAACCAAATTCGATCGCCCTTTCCACCTCACCATCAGTCCATCCACCCTCCGGCCCAACAGCAATCACAATCGCTAATTCCTCTTGTTCTTGCTCCCTCCTTAACAAGGGGGGCTGGGGGGGTTCTAAATTACCCAACAAACAATCCCACAAATGCCGATTGTCCCCGCGAGCAACACAGATAAATCGTTTTTTTTGACCGCAATCTTTCACAGCAATATCAAACGAAACAGACTCTAAAATCGTCGGCACAAATTGACGTTCCGACTGTTCTGCCGCCTCCGCAGCAATCCTTCTCCACCGATCGACCTTTTGAGCACTTGGTTTGAGCAAAGTTCGATCGCTCGTCACCGGAACAATACTTGCCACACCCAACTCCGTCGCCTGTCTCACAACCTCATCAAAGCCGTTTCCCTTGGGCAAAGCCGCCATCAAAGTTACTTCCACGGGTAGCTCCCTGTTCACAGAAATCTCCTCTGCTATCGAGGCAAATAACCCGGTTTCCCGCGCTTCTAGGACGGCACACCACCAATGTCCCCGGCCGTCCATCGCAATAAATCGATCGCCCTCACTCAAACGCAGCACTCGGTTTAAATAATGCTGCTGTTCTCTAGTTAAGTCGATTTTGCGATCGCAAATTTGAGTGGGACTAACTGCTAATCTTTGTAATTGAGCCATTAAATTTGGGATTGCTCTTTCCTTAATATATTTTTTTATTTAACCGCAGAGAACGCAGAGAACGCAGAGGAAGAGAAAAAGAGAAGATATAGGCAAGCGGGGTTTCAACCGCTCAAAAATAATAAAGGCAGAGCATCTACAACCGGAATTATCTTACAAATTCAAGTTTTTTTCTGCAAATGCTCTGCCTTTATATTACTTTTGCCAGAAGTCTATTGAATACAATCGAAAATCACAAATTGAAAATCAGCTTATGCTTCCTCCTTAATCTTTTTTAAATAAGTAGAAATCGCTTCTGTAGCTAGCTGTGTAATCGGCTTGCCCTGACGGGCAGCTTCTTCCTTGAGCTCGTTGTAGATTTCATCGCGGACGCTAATTCGACGGCGGACTTTGCCACCGCTAGCAGCGGCAGTCTCGTTCCCGTCATCGTTACTAGACGTAACATCTAAATCATTAATCTCAGTTGTCATCGAGTCAGTAGATTGGTAGTTGGTTACAAATTGACGGATAGATTCTAACCCGACGCGATCGCAAAAATTGCCAAAACTCTCGCTCAGTTGCCGTTTTTGCTTGAAATAAACAAAAACCGGCTCCAGAAAAGCTTCAAAATCCTTTACGTGCAGCTTTTCCTCAATTGGTTTTGCCAGCCGCGTTTGCTCGGGAGAACCGCCCAGCCAAATCTGGTAGGATTCCGGCGAACTCCCGACAAACCCCAATTCTGCCATATAAGGGCGGGCGCATCCATTTGGGCAACCTGTCATCCGCACCACCAAATGCTCGTCTTCCAAGCCCACTTTGGTCAAAAGTGCCCGAATCCGCTCTAAAATACTCGGCATCACGCGCTCAGACTCGGTAATCGCCAGCCCGCAAGTCGGCATTGCCGGACACGCCATTGCATAACGCTCTAAGGGGTCGATCGCAGTTTCTCGCTGAATGCCGCATCGATCGAGTATTCCCTGAATTTCCTGTTTGATATCCGGCGAAATATCGTAAATCAGCACGTTTTGGTGTGGCGTCGCCCGTACCGGCAAGTTGTACTTCTGCACAATTTCCCGCAAAGCCGTTTTTAGCTGAAATGAACCTTCATCCTTGATCCGGCCATTATCCACAGAAATGCCGACAAACAGTTTGCCGTCTCCTTGTTCGTTCCAGCCCAAGAAATCCAAATACTTCCACTCAGGCAGCGGTTTAAAGGCTTCTAGGGGCTTGCCAAAATATTCGGCTACTTTTTCGCGGAACCAGTGTACGCCTTTGTCGTTAATCAGGTACTTCAGCCGCGCGTGCCGTCTGTCTGTGCGATCGCCGTAATCTCTTTGGGTTGCTACAATTGCCTTGACCAAATCGTAAACATCATCCTTGGCAACATAGCAAATCTCGTCAGCAACCCGCGCAAAAGTCTCTTCTTTGTTGTGAGTGCGGCCCAAACCGCCGCCAGCAAACACATCAAAACCTTGCAACTCGCCAGCTTCATTGGTAATTACCACCAAGCTCAAATCCTGAGAGTACAAGTCAATTGAATTGTCTCCCGGCACGGTGACGGAACACTTGAACTTGCGCGGCATATAATGGCTGCCGTAAATTGGTTCTTCTTTGTCGTCGTTAAAAATTGTGCCGTTGCCGTTTTTCTGTCTCGCCGCCTTCACTGCGGGGTCTTCCTCGGCCGAAACAGCTTTTTCGCCGTCCAGCCAAATTTCGTAATAAGCACCGGTTTGCGGCGTCAGCAAATCGGCGACATTGTTGGCGTATTCCAGCGCATACTTGTATTCTGGGCTATTTTTGTACGGTGCTGGCGGTGCCATGACGTTGCGGTTCAAGTCGCCGCAAGCTCCCAAGGTTGACCCCATATTTTTAATAATTGAGGAAAACACTGCTTTAAGATTTTTTTTCAACACCCCGTGAAGTTGGAAACCTTGGCGCGTTGTAACGCGGATGGTGTGGTTGCCGTATTCTTCAGATAGCTTGTCTAAGGCTAGATATAATTGCGGTGGAGTGAACCCGCCGGGATTGCGGGTGCGGAGCATGAACTGATAGTCTTTTTCTTGTCCTTTAACTCGATTGTCGCGGTTGTCTTGCTGGTACGAGCCGTGAAATTTGAGAATCTGAATCCCGTCTTCGGTGAAGTGGGTAGTTTCTTGTAACAGTTCAGTCGCAACGGGTTCTCGTAAATAGTTGCTGCGTTCTTTGAGACCTTCTGATTTAGAGGGTTTGCGCGCAACAGGGGTTGAAGTGGAAGATGTGATCATGGGAATGTATAGTGCCAGTTATAATTAGATACAGCCGATCGAATATTTCTTGACAATGTGACACTTGACAAATTTGCACTTGACAAATCTCCTCAGAAATGCTGTGTCGGATCTGTTGACAACTCGGTTAACAACTAAGTTAATAACGGTAATCCGCTAGGAATTCTGATGGTGCTTAATTGTAACACGATCGAGCGGGGGCTGAAAAATTGTAATTAAGAGTTTATACTTTCGCTCGCTTAAGTTTACGAAACTTTAGAAATAATTAACCTCAACCTTTGAAACTATGTCACTGTATGACGAAGACACCTTTGTGGTCTTAGAAACAAACCAGTCAGAGCAGTTTTTGACTGCGGCGGAACTGTTAGAAAAGCTGAAAGCCGTGTTAACCGAGAAACACGAAGATTTGCCGCAGGACGTGGATAAAATATCTGGCGTGGAAGCTCAAGCCAAGTATTTAATTGATACTTATTGTGAATTAGATGTCGGGCCTGGAAAATTTTTGCAGTGGTACGCTGTGCGCTTGGAAAAGTAATTTTGGGAATGCAGAACTGCGAATTGGGCACTTATACTGAGCGTAGTCGAAGTATCAGGCATCGGAAATTCGGAATTGGTAACAGTCAACAATTCTTCAATTCTTCAATCCAAAATCTAAAATCTAAAATCTAAAATCGGTTAATCTTCTAACTGTTGAACCGATGATACTTCAACTGCGGTAACATCGATCGTACCGGGCGGTGTCAAGCGACTAAAATGACCTTCTTCTATTTTCAGAGGTTCGCCGCAGTTGGCACACTGAAACTGAGTTTGATTTAAAGCTGGAAATTCGTATTGACAAACTGGACACTTGTCCTGAATTAAATTGCGTTTCAGCCACCACTGAAGCGCGAAAAATGCGACCACAGGCGTCAGCAACAAAAAAGCTACTACAATCAACACTGATTTAACTATCCAACCCAAACCAATTGACACCAACAAACACGCGATGCCCAGCAGTATCAGCCAATTGCTAATACGGGGTAGCTTGAAAGATATTTTGGGGGTGCCTTGGTTCACGGTGGTCTCCTTGGGTGTCTTTGCAGGTAGGCATAACTCTATCCTACTCAGAAATTCAGGCGGTCGATCGAGTTAATTTTCCCATTGTACACCCAGAAACCGCTCTCTACGGCATAAGTTGATCTGAGTCAGAGGGTTGAAAAATTCCTTGTAAGGATTGACAAAGGGATTCAAAACTAAATCTTGCGAGGGTTTGTTCCCTCAACCAGTGGCGATCGCACCTTTTATCCTCCCCTCGCAGCATTTCCACACAAGCAACCGCTACTGCTGCCGAATCTCGGTGGGGAACTCTCCATCCCAGTTTACCATCTTGCAGCGGATCGGCCGACCCGTCCGCGTCTCCCGCGAGTACGGGTACTCCGCAAGCCAGCGCTTCCAAATAAACTATACCGAACCCTTCCTGGGAGGGCATTACATAAGCATCGGCCAACTGGTAATGTTCTGCTAAATTTTCTGTCGGTACAAAACCCGCAAATATTACTCTTTCGGTAACTCCCAAATCATCGGCGAGTTTGGCTAATCTAGATCGATCGTCTCCGCGTCCAATAACTAAGTATTTCACATTCGGAAAAGTTTTGGCTATTTGCGGCAAAGCTTGAATTGTGACATCGATGCCTTTGTAAATATCCGTCGATCGCAATCTGGCTACAGTCATCAATATTTTAGCACCAACCAAATTGTACTGCTCTAATAAATCCTGTGGCTTCGGCCCAGTCGTAAATATATTTACATCTACAGTACAAGGCACTATTTGGAATTTTTCGGGATTTAAGCTGTTAATTTCGCAAGTGCGATCGCGCGTGTACCCGCTAATAGTCCAAATACTCTCAGCTTGTCTCATTGCTGTTTGATATTTGGGCGGAAGCGGTTCCCACACTTCCTTGCCGTAAGTTAAAATCGTGTAGGGAATTCCCAGCGGGTGGCATAAAGTTTGGATTAGCGGTGCGAGTTTGATGTGACCGCAAAAAACCCGTTCCGGTCGTTTTTGCAGCAAGCGAGTTAGTAATACTGTAGCAAACTTAAGACGGCCAAACCAGGGATTCTCGGTTTTGAGGTAATAAAATTTGAGATTTTTTGACTCGTAAGCATTGTTGCAGTCTGGGGAATCTCGCAACAGCAAAACTTCAGCTTGCGGTGGCGAGTTTGTCCTTGCAGTTATTGACAAGTAAGCTTTGAAAATGTCTTTAACGTAGGATTGAATGCCGCCTTCGCTGGCAAATATTTCTAGGAAACAGAATAGGTAATTTGTCGATCGCATCTCAGATTTAGGCATTGACAGCGCAGACAATTATTGCTGTAGAGTAACTTGGCAAAAAAGGGCGATCGCCATTGTCCAGAGCTTTTAAACCATGTCAATATGACTGTAGTTGCAGGTTTTACAGCCAAATATTGGACTTATCTACTCTCACCGTTGGTTTTGAGCGGCGATATGCTTTTTAACTAGCGCTTTTTAACTAGCTGCATGGGTGAGCGCGAAGCTTTGCTTTCAGTTTACTATGATCTACCGTTATTGACTGTAAGCTTAATGATTTTTTACAATATCCTACCCCAAGCAAAATTTAAGATTTATTGAGTTGGTGCGGCGCGTGTGACCAGAGTGTGGATTAGCAGATCGGTGGCGATCGAGGCGATCGCATTTTTAGTTTTTGGTGAAAGTATGGTCTATCTAAAGATAGATATAGAGCCAGTATGTAACTGTTATAATCAGCAACATAGAGAGTTAAATTAAATATGACTCAGCCAGGTTTAAAAAACAATTTCTGAAAGATTTTGTCTAAAATATTCTCCTAAAATTTTTTCACGCCTTGCTAAAAAATTAATGCTCAGAAAGCATTAGAATAATTAAGATGGTTGATTATTTTTGAATCGAGGAGAGAGATTAATATTCATATCTTTTCGTTTACAAAAGTAGTCTAGCGAGCCGAGCGAGAAAGTTTTACGAGCTGAAAATAAACACGATCTCGTACAACCGCGTACAAAGAAAAGCCGCTCACCTAAAACATTAGGTATTCGAGCTTAAACCTAACAAAAGCTAATGTTAGGTTGGCAACGTCATATTTACGAGCGACTCTCTCCAAACGAGAATTCATTGGAGTTTGAGGTGAAACGAGTAACGATCGCACTCAGTCTTTTTAGTCTGCTCAGCAGCACTCTGGCAAGTTGCACCGCAGCTTCCCAGAACGCTCAAAACAGTATACAACCAAGCAGCTCCGAACTTTCATCAGTTGCTGTAGCAGTCCGCGACCTCGGCAATCCATTCTTCGTACAAGTTGGCAAGGGCGCTGAGGCCGAAGCCAAGAAAATCGGCGGTGCAAACGTGAGGACAACTCTCGTTTCCAGCGGCGACGATTTAAATCAGCAATTTAATCAAATCGAAAACTTTATTGCCTCTAAGGTCAGCATGATTGTACTCAATGCTGCGGACACAAAAGGCATTGCACCCGCTGTCGAAAAAGCCAAGCAAGCCGGAATTCCGATAATTGCAGTTGATACCGGCGCCGAGGGAGGCGTGGATGCCACAGTTACTTCAAATAACGTGCAAGCTGGCGAAGTAAGCTGTCAATATATAGCCGATCGCTTGCAAGGAAAAGGCAGCGTTGTGATTATCAACGGGCCTCCCGTCGCTTCAGTCGTCGAGCGAGTTCAGGGTTGCCAGAGTGTCTTCTCCAAATATCCCAATCTCAAGGTTCTTTCCAAAGATCAGAACGCTGAAGGCAGCCGGGATGGCGGGTTGAGAGTCATGAGCGATTTGCTTACTTCCTTCCCAAAAATTGATGCTGTTTTTGCAATTAATGACCCCTGTGCCATTGGTGCAGAATTAGCAGCCAAACAGGCACAAAGGAGCGAGTTCTTTATTGTGGGAGTCGATGGTGCACCTGAAGCTTTAGATGCGCTCAAGCAGAACAACAGTTTATTTGTGGCTACAGCAGCTCAAGATCCATTTCGTATGGCAGCCAAGGCCGTTGAAGTCGGGAACGACATTCTCAAAGGAAACAAGCCAGCCGAGCCGAACATTCTGATTCCAGTCGCGCTGATTACTCGCGAAAACGTCAATCAACATAAAGGCTGGACAAGTGAATAAACTAGGAATCGCTGGAAACCGAGTTGTTTGGGAAATTACTTATTTTTAGTAGTCATTCGGCTATTGCTAGGGGTAAGGTGCCCAAGGGGCACTCTACAGAGATATCTGCCATTAACTCCACAAACTAATGGAGCAAACCTCGACTTGTAAGTCGCATAAAATTACGGTAGTTGCGATGGTAAATAGCACTCAAGATACAATTAAAACTAAGCCCGTTCTCGAAATGCAAGGTATTAAAAAAACCTTTCACGGTTTTACAGCCTTGCACGACGTAAATATCACCGTTTACCCGGGTGAAGTTCACGCCCTCATGGGGGAAAACGGTGCGGGAAAAAGTACGCTGATGAAAATTCTGGCGGGAGCCTACATAGCCGATGCAGGCGAAATCAGAATTGACGGTCAAGCTGTTAAGATGACAGACCCCGCTCAAGCCAGAGATTTAGGGATAGCGATTATTTATCAAGAACTCAATCTTGCCCCCAATCTGACAGTTGCTGAAAACATTTTTATGGGCAGCGAGCTGAAGAAAGGAGGTACATTTTTAGACCAAGATGAAATGCGGCGCAAGGCATCTGAGGTCTTGAAAAACCTCGATGCAAATTTTGAGGCTGGAGACCTGGTTTCGACACTTTCAATTGCCGAACAGCAGCAAGTGGAAATAGCTAGGGCGCTCAAACACAATAGCCGAATTTTAGTGATGGACGAGCCGACGGCCGCGCTTTCAGACCGCGAAACAGATAAGCTTTTTGAAGTGGTTCGCCGCTTGCGGAATGAGGGCATTGCTATTATTTATATCAGCCACAGAATGGCAGAAATTTATGCCCTTGCCGATCGCGTGAGCGTCATCCGTGATGGCGGGTATATTGGCTCTCTTGAAAAGCACGAAATTTCGGCCGAACGCCTGGTGGAAATGATGGTGGGTCGTTCTTTACAGGATTTGTACGAAAACAAGCATGAAATAACACCGGGTGCAGTAGTTCTTGAGGTAACAAATTTAAGCGACGGTCACAAAGTAAAGCCGGCCAGTTTTAAACTTCATGCGGGCGAAATTTTGGGTTTAGCGGGTTTAGTTGGCGCCGGCAGAACAGAACTTGCCCGCCTAATTTTTGGTGCTGATCGGAAGGTAAGCGGTGAAATAAAACTGGAAGGTCGTCATCTCAATGTCTCGACACCCGATGAAGGAATGGCCGCCGGAATTGCTTACGTGCCAGAAGATCGCAAAGCTCTCGGACTATTTTTAGAGGCTAGTTCGGGTGAGAATATTACCATGAATGTCCTCGATCGAGAAGCAAAAGCTGGCATTATTAACGAAAAGTTTCTGTTGAGAATTGTCAATGATGCTATTAATAATTTGCAGATTCGCCTTGCAAGTCCGAGCATCAGGGCAATGGATCTTTCTGGGGGAAATCAGCAGAAGTTGCTGCTAGCGCGTTGGTTGGCTATCAACCCAAAGGTACTTTTACTAGATGAACCGACGCGGGGTGTGGACATTGGCGCCAAAAGCGAAATTTATCGAATTATTAGCGATTTGGCAGCCAAAGGCGTAGGTATTTTAATGATTTCCAGCGAACTGCCGGAAATTGTGGGAATGAGCGATCGCGTCTTAGTGATGCGAGCAGGAAGCCTCGTCGGTGAAGTAGGCGGATCGACTGGGGAAGCAATTACGCAAGAGAACATTATGGCTTATGCCACCGGGGCAACAGAGGTAAAAAAATCATGAGTCAAACAGAAGTAAAAAGCACCAGAAATCAATCAAGCGATCGGCAGAAAACAAGTAAAGCTCAAGCTTGGAGAAATTTTATCCAAGTTGCCGGTATCCTGCCGATTTTGGTGGCCATATGTGTAATTTTTTCCCTGGTAACGCCCAACTTTCTTTCCTTAGGAAATTTGATCAATGTCATTCGGCAAGCATCGATCAATATTGTCCTAGCTACAGGCATGACTTTTGTGATTTTGACGGGCGGGATTGACCTTTCTGTTGGGTCAATTTTGGGCGTGACGGCAGTTGTCGGCGTGCTGGTTTCCTTAGTTCCAGGTCTGGGTTGGTTTGCCGTACCGGCTGCGTTAATAGCCGGAGTATTTTTGGGATTAATTAACGGCTCGCTAATTGCCTATTTAGGTTTGCCTCCGTTCATCGTCACCCTGGGTTCTTACACAGCTTTGCGGGGAGTTGCTTATTTAGTAGCTAACGGCACTACCGTTATCAATAGAAATCTGAATTTTGCTTGGGTAGGTAACAATTATGTCGGCCCAATTCCCTGGTTGGTTATTATCGCTTTCCTCGCAGTTTTAGCGAGTTGGTTTGTTTTGCGGCGGACTGTTCTCGGAAGGCATATTTACGCCGTGGGAGGCAACATTCGGGCAGCACGATTGACAGGTATTAAGGTTAGTCGCGTGCTGTTATTTGTCTATGGCGTCAGTGGGTTGCTTTCTGGTTTAGGTGGAATTATGAGCGCGTCGCGCCTCTACAGTGCGACGGGGATGTTAGGGCAAGGCTACGAATTAGATGCGATCGCTGCTGTAATTTTGGGAGGAACCAGTTTCACAGGTGGAATTGGCACTATTTGGGGTACTTTGCTGGGGGCTTTAATTATTGCCCTGCTCAACAATGGACTAACTCTCATGAACGTGTCTTTCTTCTGGCAGTTAGTTGTGAAAGGTCTGGTGATAATTATCGCAGTGACGATTGACAAACTTCGCACCGGTTCAAGCGCAGCGTAATATTGCTAATTCGGTCGATCGGTTCCTTATCCGGAGCTTTGTCCTATGCACATCCAGCATTTTCCTCACCTGATTACTGCTTTTATCCTGGCATCACCGGGTGTATTTCTACTAACATCATCCCCAAGTTTTGCTGCCCCAATTGATAGATTAGTTGCTCCTGAACCGTTAAATACCTTGGCAGAAAAACCCTTCGCGCAGGTGAATTCTGTCTCTCAACTCTCGGATGTAAAACCCACTGACTGGGCGTTTCAGGCGCTGCAATCTCTAGTAGAACGCTACGGCTGCATAGTCGGTTATCCCGACGGAACTTACAGAGGAAACCGGGCGCTGACGCGGTACGAATTTGCCGCAGGATTGAATAGCTGTCTCGATCGAGTCAGCGAACTAATTGCCACAGGAACAACCAACCAGATTACTGGGGAAGATTTAGCGATCGTCCAAAAACTGCAAGCAGAATTTGCAACTGAATTATCGGTGTTGCGGGGTCGAGTCGATGCTCTCGATGCACGCACAGCCGAACTAGAAGCGAATCAGTTCTCGACTACGACGAAACTGAATGCGGAAATTATCGTGGTGGTAACAGATACCTCGGGTAACAGTGTTGGGGATTCGCGCGATCGCACCAACACTATTATTGCCAACCGGGGCCGATTAAATTTGGAAACCAGCTTCACCGGTCGCGATATGCTGAGAACCCGTTTGGAATTCGGCAACTTGGGCAGGATTGCCGACAACACGGGTACAAATATGACTGCCTTGAACTTTGATGGCAATGTCGATAACACAATCACCGTCCCTCACATATTGTATGTCACCCCGCTGACCTCTAATCTCTCGCTGACCGTTGGCCCGACAGGTGTTGGGTATTCGGATATTACCGATTTGCTGACTCCTCCCACGATCGCTAGCGATAGTGAGGGAATTCCCTCAAAGTTCGGACAATACAGCCCCCTCTACCGCCGGGGAGGTGGCGGTGCTGCTGTCAACTGGACGATCGTCAAAAACCTCACCCTGACTGTGGGCTATGTCGCGGGCAATCCCAATCTCTCGCAGCAAAGTAACGGTTTATTCAACGGTTCCTACAATGCTCTGGTTCAGCTTGCCTACCGGGCCGATCGCGGAGCAATTGGCGTAGCCTATTCTCGTACCTTTGCACCCAGCGGTAAAGCCGACCTCACAGGCGGTACGGGCAGTTTTCTGGCTGCGCGACCGTTTGGGGACAATATTGCTACATCCAGCGATTCTGTAGCCGTACAAGGATTCTACCGCCTTGCTCCCCGCTTCCAAGTTCACGGTTGGGGCGTTTATACTCGCGCCAATGCAGAAAATTCTGGTGTTAGCAGCGTTTCTGATGGTAGAGGTGGCGTGGTTTTGCTAAATGTTGACGGTAACGATCGCGCCGATATTGTGTATGCAGCGATCGGGATAAGTTTCCCAGATGTAGGAGGTGAAGGCAACCTACCCGGAATTTTGGTGGGTTTGCCAGGTCGCGTGACGAGCAGTAATGTGCGCCGCGAGCGAGATACTTCCTATCACATTGAAGCGTTCTATCGCTTTCAGGTCAACGACAACATTTCCATCACCCCTGGTGTTTGGGCCGTTGTTAATCCTGAGAATGACAGCCGCAACGACACTCAATGGGTTTGGTTGCTCCGCACGGGCTTTAACTTTTAACAGGAAAGATCTTTTACTAACTTAGTCCTGGACGCAAAAACCCAGTTTCTTGACGTAATTGCCTCATTTGAGACAATAATCACAAGAAACCGGGTTTTTTAGACTGATAGTGCATCCAGGGCTTCTATTCCATGCCACACAACAAAAAACCCCTACCATCGCTGGCTGGGGTAGAAAATTATCAGGGTGCATCTACTAATGTGCTTACTATAGCATCTATTGTGGGGTGTCACCCCTGATTGGTGACACCCTGGAAGGTTTTTTAATTAAAATAAGTTATATTTGAGGTTATAAAACATTGATAAAACTTGTAGGTTCGAGCGGATTGTCCCCCTTAACCTAAGATAGGACAGACGCAGGAATCCTCAGAAACCTTGTTAATTCATAGATTTATGCTTGCCAAAGCCAAGATTTTCCAAGAAACCGGGTTTATGAGCGCAAGTCCGATAAAATTTAAAATTTAGAATAAATCTGTGCTAGACCTCAAATTAATCCGAGAAAACCCGCAAGCCGTGCAAGAAAGCCTCAACCTGCGCGGAGGTAACTATGAAATCGAGCCGATTTTGCAATTAGACAAACAGCAGCGGGAGTTGGAAGGCAAGCGATCGCAACTGCAAGCCCGCAGCAACGAAATTGCCAAACTCATCGGTCAAAAAAGAAAATCGGGTTTACCCCTCGAATCTCCCGAAATTCAAACTTTGCAAGCAGAAGGCAACGCAGTCGGCACGCAGTCGAACGAACTGCAAGCAGAAGAAAAAGACCTAAAAGCTCAAATAGAAGCTTTATTGCTACCGCTGCCAAACTTGCCGAGCCCGTCAACACCGATCGGCAAAAATGAAGAGGAAAACATCGAAATCCGGCGCTGGGGAGACGAATACATTCCCCAAAATTCCGGTATTTTACCGCACTGGGAAATCGGCGAAAAATTAGGAATTATCAACTTTGAACGGGCAGTAAAAATCGCTCAGCCCCGCTTTGTCACCTTAATTGGATCTGGTGCAGCCTTGGAAAGAGCGATAATTCAATTTATGCTCGACCGCCACACAAAAGCAGGTTATGTAGAAGTTATTCCCCCATTTTTAGTTAACACTGAATCCCTGACTGCTACGGGTCAATTACCCAAATTTGCCGAAGAAAGTTTCAAGTGCGACCAAGATGATTTGTGGTTAATTCCTACTTCCGAAGTTCCGGTTGTCAATTTGTACAGAGGTGAAATTTTGACAGCAGAACAGTTGCCAATTTATCACTGTTCTTACACTCCTTGCTTTCGCCGCGAAGCTGGCAGTTACGGCAAAGATACGAGGGGATTAATTCGACTGCACCAATTTAATAAAGTTGAATTGGTGAAACTCGTGCATCCGAGTACCTCCGAGGCAGAGCACGAAAAGTTAGTGCAGGATGCTGAGGGAGTTTTGCAGGCGCTGAAATTGCCTTACCGGGCGATCGAACTGTGTACTGGCGACTTAGGTTTCGCGGCGACAAAAACCTACGATTTAGAGGTGTGGCTGCCATCTGCTGGCAAATACCGCGAGATTTCCAGTTGTTCCAACGTCGCAGATTTTCAGGCGCGGCGGGCAAATATTCGCTTTAAAGAAGCGGGGAAAAAAGGCACTCAATTTGTTCACGCCCTCAACGGTTCCGGTTTAGCTATAGGCCGCACAATGGCGGCAATTTTGGAGAATTACCAGCAGCCAGACGGAACTGTAAAAGTGCCGGAAGTGCTGCAACAATACTTGGGACGCGAGGTTTTATAAGTCACTAGGCTATTGAAATCGCCGAGTAATATTAATTTCGGTGGCATCGGAATTAATATTACCCGAAATCAGGACACGGCGCCGTGCCGTGTCCCTAAAATTTATCACCGTAGGGATACGGCACTGCCGTATCCTCTATATCATTCCGGCGCAGCCGGAATTGATACTATATTACAAATTTCTTAGAGCTTCCTTGATATCGAGGGCCAAAAATCTATCCAATGCGAGATACATCCAGTAAACAGATAACTGACTGTCACTGCTAGTCTTGTGAAATCCCAAAGCCAGAGCCTGTTTTTCGTACATGGGGTGAATCATCAGCGTGTACAAGTCGCAAAGATTGGGAAAATCTGTTTGCATTTCGACTAAAAATTTTTGTGTGTCTTCGAGGAAAGCAATTCGGTATTCTGACAAATACTGCGGATCGATCATCCAACTGCGGACAAATACAGACTGGCAATTTGGATCTCCTGGTAGCGCCATATTGAAAGGATCGATATCGGAAATTGAACTTAAATGAAGGCTTTTGCTAGGAGCGTTAAAAAAATTTACTTCAGATTCGGTAGCGGTGGGATAAAGTAAGTAAAATCCGACTGGATTGAGATTATCTGAGCGGCGCAAAACTCGCATTCCTTTTGAGTATTGACTGGCCAAAAGCCGCAGGATTTTAGCAATTTTGTGGGGAACGGCGTTTGTGTTGCGGTTCATCCAGTTGTAATTGGTGGCTAATAAATTTGCAACGGGAATCGCGTCGCACCGAGGGTTAAAATTATCTAATTCGAGTTGTACGGGATTTTGAGGTTCGGAAATATTTAAAATTTCTGGAATAGGTTGAATTTCTATTTCTGTAGTGTTACCGTCAAAGTGTTTTTTAATTAACCCCAGGGCTGCTAATTTATCTAACATCATTCCCGCCGCGCGATCGCTACCGCGATCGGAATCGCAGTAAAATAGTTCTGCGGCTTCCCGGTGAGTGCACTGCACTTCTGTTGCGGGCAATTCCAGTTTCGCCAGCGGCGGTTTGAGGCGGGGCTGATTTTCCTGAAGCTGTTTAACCAATAAGTAAATCCACAGCCTGATAAAGCATTCAGCCCTAGTGCGAGTTACGCCGACTCGTTTCATCAACAGCGAGACAGCCGTGCGTCGTTGAGATTGAGAATACCAAACATTTATTTCTTCCAAATCCATTGTAGTTGCCAAGCAGTGAAGGAACTCTACTTACATATTGGCTCACTTTCTGAAAAAACTTCACCATGATTCAGGTGACTTGTGCTTGCTGTTGCTCGATTTCTGTGATTTCGAGAAGCTTGACAAGATAGCTAGTTTCTCGTTGCAACTTCACTGCTTCCCAAGCCACAATCAATTTTAGATATTTCTGGCTTGATTTAACAAAACAACGAACCCGAGTAAATTAGCAACTTTAGAGGTTTACCCCATGTACAGTGCTTATATCAATCGGATTGGCAAATTTTTACCCGGCTCGCCAATTAATAATGATGAGATGGAAGAGTATCTCGGCAAAATTGCCTCGCGCCCTTCGAGAGCCAGGCAGCGAATTCTCAACAGCAACGGCATTCAACAGCGCTACTACGCGATCGACAAACAGCAGCAAACACTATATTCTAACAGCCAAATGGCAGCGTTTGCCGTCCGTGACGCGCTCGCCCAGGGAAATTTGGAACCAGGGGCGATCGACTTATTGGCCTGCGCTACCACTTTACCAGACTTATTAGTACCGGGATTTGCCAGCACAGTACACGGGGAACTTTCCGAATTATCTCCTCTAGAAATAGTGTCAACTCAAGGAGTTTGCTGTGCCGGAGTTAGTGCTTTAAATTACGCCGCATCCCAAATCGAACTCGGCAAAAAACAAACAGCAATTGCCGTCGCTTCCGAATTTCCCTCGCGCCTGTTCAAAAACACCAAATTTGAAGCTGAAACTTCCGTGCAAGCGGGAAAACCCCTGCCTTTCGATACAGAATTTTTGCGCTGGATGCTATCAGACGGTGCCGGAGCATTGTTGCTGCAAAACCATCCCAACTCTACGGGAATTAGTTTAAAAATAGAATGGATTGAACTTGTTTCCCACGCCAACGCCTATCCTGTTTGTATGTATTCAGGATTAGCCAACGAAACATCAACTAAAAGCTGGTTGGATTATTCCTCCTACCTCGATGCAGCCACAGCGGGAGCTTTTGACTTGCGGCAAAATATTCGCTTGCTGGACAATGTAATGAAATTAGGCGTTGAAGGTTGGCTGCGGTTGATTAAATCAGGGAGGGTTTGTCCGCAAGAAATAGACTGGTTGCTTTGCCACTACTCGTCTCATTTTTTCCGGGGACAAATTGTAGAACTTCTGGAACAAGCAGACTGCATGATTCCCGAAAAAAAATGGTTTACTAACTTGTACACGCGGGGAAATACAGGGTGCGCTGCGATTTATTTAATGTTAGAGGAATTGTTCAATTCTGGTAAGTTGCAGCCAGGGCAAAAAATCTTTTGCTTTGTGCCTGAAAGCGGGCGATTTACAACCGCCTACATGATGTTAACTGCTGTCGAAAATGCCAATCAACCTATAATTTCTCAAATTTCTAACTTTCTTGAGGTTCCCGAAGCTTCGCCTCTCGAAAGTGTTAAACCCGAACAGCCCAACTCTCCGCAAGCTTATTTGTTGCGGGAGTTAGCATGGATTTGGCTGAAGTTCGATCGCGAAATTCGTTCTGTTCCCATTGTCCGCAAATTGTACCGGGGAGAGTTTACAATAGAAGACTATCAAGCTTTACTTTGCAATCTGCGCCCGCAAGTTGTCGAGGGAGCTCGCTGGATTGCTCGCGCTGCTTCTAACATGAGTGATTTTCGACTGCGATCGACTTTTATCGGTCACGCTCAAGACGAACACCGCGACTATCAAATGCTAGAACAAAATTATGTTGCTGTGGGCGGTGAATTGTCAAAAATTGTGGAATATGATAAGAATATTGGCAGCGAAGCACTGTCAGCTTTTATCTTCCACCAAGCATCGCGGGAAAATCCGGTAGATTTAATTGGCAGTATGTTTATCATCGAAGGATTGGGCAATCGGTTGGCAGGAAAATGGGCAAAACAAATTCAAGAAACTCTCGGTTTGCAAGATGAACAAGTATCGTTTTTAGCTTATCACGGAGCTAACGACGAGTCGCACCTCGGCAAACTGGAAAATTTGATTAATGCCGAATGGATGACAGATGATATAGCCCGCCGCATTGTCAAAACCGCTCGCGTCACTGCTCGTTTATATTTGCTGCAATTGGAGGAAATTCGCTAATGCAAAAGCTGCAAAAACAAGATACCGAAAATCTCCCAGATGAGCGAAAAATACCTTACGCTACCAAACCCTACAACCGCCGAGATCCGAATGTTTGGGACGTGCTGTTTTGCGATCGGTCGATTCCCGTCGATTTAGTGGCAAAAGCCTACATGATGAGGGATTTGCAAAGCTGGACTCGCAATTATTTGCTCATCCCGATCAAAGTAATTGCTAACGTATTGCTGGCGGTAATTATGACAACAAAGCGCCTGTTGCCATTTCAATTTCGCGCTTACACTTTAATGCACAAATCGGCTGCATTTTTCCTGAATAACTTTGTCTCGCCAGAAGCTTGTTATTTAATTGTCCGGCACATCTGCGCCGGCTCCAACATTATCAACTTCTTGATTGATAACGGCCCCGACACCCAGATTGAAAAGTCAAAGCTTTATCCGCGCACAGTTAGCGATTTAGCTAACAATGCGTTTCTCGAACACGACTTAATTCTCTATAACTTTGTCTGGGATTACAACCAGGCAATGCTGACAAATCCTAACTGGTTGCAGGCAGTCAAAAAACGGGGAATTAATTATGATAGCATTCAACCAGTAGAAGTTTCAATAGATTTTGAAAAACGCAGATGGCTAAAAATTCTGGATTTAGAATCTGCGATCGAGCTGTTTAAAGTTTTTTATTCTCTGTGTTTGACTAGCGACGAATTTGCGCGAGCAGTGATGTCGCTTCAGTTAGATGAAAACTTCGGAGTTTACGTCAGCGAGATTACTGGAAATTGCGACTGGAATCATGTAATTGTCAACCGCCATCCGCTAGCGCCAAACAGTCCGTTTAATGCGGCACGCGACTTGTTTTTGCACGGGATAATTTCGGAATATCTATATCGGTATTTGGAACTGCAAAAAGAGATGAACTAAACTCCGATTAAATAACCCTAAATACCGTAGGGTGGGTTTTACAAAAAATATTTAATAACGGCAAACAATCTAGCTAAACCCGCCTCATACAACTAATAATCTACATCAACCCTTTCTTTGATATAAAAAAAATGTAGATTCAAATTGACCGTTGAGCGGGGCGGGTTTACGAGATTGTTTTTTTAGGCATAGATGGCTGGTAAAACCGCCCTTACGCAATCAGAAATTATAGTTGATTTTTCAGGTAAAGTTAATAGGAAAACTCAAGCTGCTGCTAGCTGTAAGTATTCCGCTGATTTCGGCAAATTCTGATTCACAACAATCCATTTACCTGTAATCGGGTCGCGGTAAGTAATAAACGGATTGGATTTTAAGGGTTCACTGCAAGGTTTAGCCGCCATTTGTACACACTCCCAAAAACTGGTATTGAATAACTACTACAACACCATACCTTTAATCATCGGATGTTTTGCCTGAAATCTGCGTGATTTATACCTGAACAATAAGTGATATTTTAGGTATAGTTTGGTGACAGATAGCACGGCCTAATGTGATTGAAAACTGCGTTGGCAGTGAGCAGTATCACCAAAAAGCATCCGTAAAAAAAATCTGCCTTTTGGCTTTTACCTTCTACCTTCAAGAGGGCGACTATTTTAGTGTAGATCTGATATTATTAAGTAAGGTAAAGACGTTTATCAGAGATCCCCTCACAAACTTATGGTGCTATTTGGATTTGGCAAAAAGTCGAGCCTGCCCTCTCCCCAAGAGGCATTACCGGGACGGGCAGAGTCGATGTCGGTACCGGCAAGTCACTTTGTTAACGGCAATCCGCTCAAACCTCCCTTTCCAAACGGCATGGAGACTGCCTTGTTTGGCCTGGGCTGTTTTTGGGGAGCAGAACGCAAATTTTGGCAGCAAAATGGAGTTTTTTCGACGGCTGTTGGCTACGCAGCCGGGATTACTCCAAATCCTACTTACAACGAAGTTTGCAGCGGGATGACGGGACATAACGAAGTAGTTCTGGTTGTGTTCGATCCGAAAGTAATTAGTTACGAAACGCTGCTCAAAGTTTTTTGGGAAAGTCACAATCCTACTCAAGGAATGCGTCAGGGCAATGATTCTGGTACTCAGTACCGATCGGGAATTTACACGTATTCAGCTACCCAAATGCAGCAAGCTGAAGCTTCGCGAGATGCTTACCAGCAGGCTTTGACGGCTGCAGGTTACGGCAAGATTACGACTGAGATTATTGAGGCTCCTGAGTTTTATTACGCAGAAAGTTATCACCAGCAGTATCTTGCTAAAAACCCGAACGGTTATTGCGGTTTGGGCGGTACTAAGGTTTGTTTGCCTGCTATGTCTCAGGCTTAAAACTTGACTCAGCTTAGGGATAGGGACACATAGAGCGGGACACAACATTATTGTTGTGTCCCTACAAAATGGATGAGGACACAACATTGTTGTGTCCCTACACAAGAGGGGTTCTAGGCAGCAACAAAAAGCTGAATATGTTAGTAGTTTAAAACAGGTATTAAATGTTGAGTGCTGTTGTAATTATCAATCTACTAATATCTCTGGTTTGCTTTTATATCGCTGCGAAGGTGTGGAAAATCAGGCGGACGATCGCACTTTTAGAAAGTCGGATCGCAGCAATCGAACGCTGTAGCAGTAATGTCCTCAGCACGTCGCCGGATTTTCTTGCTAACAGGCAGCAAGGTGCCCGCCAACTGCGACGGCGTTATCAACAATTAGAATTGCAACTGCAACAAGTTCAGCAACTTTTGGGATTGCTTGGTTTGGGACGGACACTTTGGCGGAGGCGCGCTCGACCTTTGAGGTAAGCTATCCTAAAACAGTCGCCCGTGCTGACTCCTTAGGATTGTCAACAATATTTCTACCTTTGCAAAGGGCTGCGATAGGGCAAACGTGCCTAAAATTGGTGTATAGAGAGAAGTTATACAAATGTCAACTAAACGTTCAGGATTATTTATTGGCGGTTTGCTTGTGGGTTCTGCGATCGGGGCCGTAACTGGGTTGCTGATGGCACCGCGAACGGGCAAGGAGACGCGGCAGATATTGAAAAAATCGGCTGATGCTTTGCCGGAGTTGGCGGAAGATTTATCTACTAGCGTGCAGTTGCAAGCCGATCGACTTTCTGAAACTGCAATCCGAAATTGGGACGAAACTTTGATTAGACTCAAAGAGGCGATCGCGGCTGGTTTGGAAGCGACTCAGCGGGAACGCCAAACGCTGTCGGAAACTGAAGTCGAAGTGAGTCCCCCGTTGCGCCCTCCCGTCCGCTAAATGACATGAAATCCCAAACCCCAAATCCCAGATTCAAGTGAGCGATCCCATATTTTGGCTAGGACTTTCGATTTTTCTAGTGGCAGTTAGCCTGACTGCTGTTTTAGTGACTTTAATACCTGCAGTGCAAGCCCTGGCCAGGGCGGCGCGCAGCGTGGAAAAGCTCGCTGACACGCTTTCTCGCGAATTTCCGCCCACTTTGGAGGCGATTCGGTTGACGGGGCTGGAAATTAGCGAGTTGACGGATGATGTCAGCGAGGGAGTACAAAGTGCGGGCGAGGTTGTCAAACAGGTCGATCGAAGTATTGGTAGCGCTAAAAAGCAGGCGCAAAACGTGCAGGTAACAACTCGCAGCGTGGTGACTGGGATTAAGGCTGCTTGGAAAACTTTAACTCGGAAGCCGCCCGTGTCTGGGACAAATCGCCGATCGACAGAGAGATTATCGCCGAGTCAAAGAAGTGCGATTTCGCTGAGGGATTCGGGTTTGGAGGATAGGTATTCTGGGCCTTACGGTGCGGGTGCGAGTAATGGGGAATCGCCACGGTTGAGGGGTAGCGATGGTTCGGGTTTGCCGGGGGATGCGGAAGATTTTGAAGAAGTGCGATCGAACGATTCTTGATTGCACCCAATTCCTCATCATCCCTCCACAGCACAGCCATCCCACCAGCAAGGATTCCGATCGATAAAATCCATCAAAGCATCATACTTAGGCGAACCCTTTTGTTCCACATATTCCAAAGCGCCCCAACTTCCCCACTTACTAAATCCACCCACGTCCACAAAGTGCATGAAAAGACTGCCTCCAGCTTGTTTCCAACTATTCAGTAATTGGGTGTACATATCATACATTTCTGGACGCCTATTTAATTCCATAAAAAACTCAGTCAGTTTTTCGTTATTCTCCACTCCTTCAGTACCTACAATATGTTGACCGCCCTCGTAAACAAATAACTTGAGACCTTTTTTTTGAGCCACATCTAAGAAATACCTAAAGTCATTATCAACATCTGGCAAACTATCTTTGAAGCCAGGAAGTAACCCCCCCTCTCTTAATTGCTTAAAAGCTTTTCCAAACCCGCCATCTGCGTCCTTCAACCAAGACTCTACTGTGCTGACACTTTCTTTCCCGCCCAAGTTGCCGCTAAAATATCCAGCTATGGCTAGGGCATCAATCCCGTGTTGATAACAAGGTTTATTGCCCTCAGCTACCCAAGAGGAACACTCTAAAGCATAAGTTTCTAAATCTCTCCAGCCTCTTTGAACTCCTAAAACGCAGACAACTCGATTCTTTTGATCCTCAAAAACACCTTTCCAGATATCGCACATTTGAGCAGTACGCATTCCGTACCACTGCATAAAAGCATCGCCTTTATCTCCCCACTTCGCTTTACCTTGTTCCAAAGCATAATGCGATTGTGGAAATGACCAATTCCAAACCTCATTAGAATACTCTACATAAACTTTCAGCTTTGGATCTACACTATCTTTTACCCTTTTAGCAAAGTTAGTCATATATTCATCAGTAGCCTGATGCGGGATATTAAACCAGGGTTCTGCTTGGACTTTATTAGCTAAATTCACCATAACTTCTATGGGAACATTTCCTCTATAAGCATAGGATACGCTTTCTGGTTTAGGTCGGTTTGACCAGTCTTTTTGTTCCGAACCATTTGTTCCCATCCAGTCCATAAAACGCAAAACTTTAAACTTTTTAATCTTGTCTATAAACAGCGGATTAAATATTTCACCGCTTTGATAAAGCTGTTCATCTTGGGATCGAACAACTTTAATATTGCGGATATAGTTCCCTGTTTTCTTTGGATCGGTAGCAGTAATTGTAATCATTATGCCTCCGCCTTGTGTGGCATCCACATTAATGATATCCCTCCCGGGTTTCGACGCAGCCTCATCTTTTTTGGCATCATAGGTATATTCGATCGCACCCTCACCCTCATAAGTAACAATATATTGCCCTGAAGGATAGCGATTGGGGATTTCCCTCAGTAATAGCGTACTTACCCTAGTATATTTAGGAGCATCTTCGGGAGACGGAAGAGACTTCACCCACCCATTTTCATCAAGGTTTAAAAGATTATACTCCTCTGTATCCCATTCACCTTTACAGTTTGGTTGTCCGGTGACGCATTGAGTGATCCATTGTCTAGAAGATTTAAAAGCATCTAAAAACGGTAATTGTGTGGAGTAGTCAGCAATACCACTAAGCCCAACTCCTAAAGAAGAGCGAGAATTTGACGTATTTTGTACATCTGCACGCACAGCTACTTTGTTATCTACTTGCCGTGCTGCTGTGGGAGCAATATTAGTTGTTAAAGCCCAACATCCGGGAATGAAAATGACAAAAATTAATAAACCCAGCACAAAGCCCAGAGCTTTTTTGTTCGATCTGATACTTAATCGAGACATAATTTTGACTGATTTTATTGTTTTAGGTAAAATCCGAGCGGTAAGACAGTTTTAATTTCGATATTTTATCAAAAAGTTCCTTCTCAAACTATCAGCTATAAGATTATTAACATTTTTGCCTCTCAGTGGAGGGGCGATCGCCCTTTCTGTCCCCAAGTGCGATCGCCCTTATCTAACTTCTATTCTCCTCACATTACTAAGCAACTGCAAGTTCATATTGCAGAACTAAAATTTCATCTGCTTTCAACATAGCCATAGCATATTCACTCCCTTGGCTATCAGCAAACTCCACTAAATACTGACATTCCTTTCCCGTATCATCATACACTTCAATAATAGTTCCCACAAGTCCAACTGGCAAACTAGAAATAGATGCGTATTCTGGTTCCACTAGCGCTAATCGCGTATTTGAAATCGGCTTGAGAATCGCAACAGAATCCAAAAGTCTAAAGTTTTTGAGCATAGTTTAACAAAAGCTGAAATCCAACAACGGTTAGAATTAGTTGAAGTAATTTCCCAGAAGTACCTTCTCCAGGTTTTTAGGGGCAGGTTTAGTTAGAATATACACGCTTTCAGCGAGTTTACCCATTTCACGCACCCGCCCTCCCCACGCTAGGATTTACCCCTTACTTAGGCCTTAAGTTCGCGCTGCTAAACTCAGAAGCCACAATCATCGACCCAATCCCCGCATCCGTAAATATTTCTTGCAGCAAAGCATGAGGAATTCGACCGTCAATAATGTGAGCACCATTTACACCCTGGGCCAAACTCCGCACACAACAATTAACTTTCGGAATCATCCCCCCAGAGACAACTCCCGACTCAACCAACTGTCTCGCTTCTTGAATATCTAACTTAGCAATCAGACTATCCGGCTTGTGATAATCCTCCAAAATTCCCGCAGTATCAGTCATCAAAATCAACTTTTCCGCTCCCAAACCAGCCGCAATTTCCCCAGCCACCGTGTCAGCATTAATGTTGTAAGATTGACCCTTTTCATCGGCTGCCACGCTCGACACCACCGGAATATAACCGCTGTTCACCAAAGACTCCAAAATCTGGATTTTCACGCTGCTGACTTCACCAACAAATCCAATTCCTTCCCGACCATCTGGACGAGCTTGAATCAGATTGGCATCCTTGCCGCACAATCCCACTGCTTTGCCGCCAGCTTGGTTGATTAACGAAACAATTTCCTTATTTACTTTCCCCACCAAAACCATTTCTACAACTTCCATTGTCGCCGCATCAGTCACCCGCAAACCATCCTTAAATTGCGGCTCAATTCCCAATTTTTCCAGCCAAATATTAATTTCCGGGCCGCCGCCGTGAACCACAACCGGACGCATCCCCACGCAAGCTAGCAGCACAATATCCCGAACCACCTTGTCTTTGAGATTGCTATCTTTCATCGCCGCACCGCCATATTTGACCACTATGGTGCGACCGGCAAAGTGTTGAATGTAAGGCAGTGCTTCGGACAGCACCTCTACTCGATTAGTGTCCGAATTCCTAACAAAATCGCTTTGTTTGAGCATGGGTAAATTACAAAAGACTAAAAACTTAATTCTAAACTTTAATGGCTAAAGCACATATCAACAGCCACAAAAATCACTTTTTGCCTTGAATTTATCCACGCGCAGGCTCGATCGCCTTTATTGAACCCCATCCTCAAAAATTTCATAGGTTTTTTTAATAAAGTCATTAAAAATTATGTATTATAACTTATACATTTTTTGCTACAGTCAAGAAATGTATAGCTCCCTTGATTTACTTAACGTTTTATGTTAACTGCTGTCGCCCAAGACTCCGAAAACCTTCAGTACAAGCTACCATCAGAGACTGACTCATCCCCCCGGATGACGGTATTTTGCGATTTAGACGGGCCCATAGTCGATGTGTCCGATCGCTACTACGCCACCTATCAACAGGGATTGGCCGACACTCAAGCAGCTTATCTTGCTAGGGGAATCAACCTCAACCTCCAAATCCTCAGCAAACAGCAGTTTTGGCAAATGAAACAAAACCGAGTGCCCGATGCTGAAATAGCCAAAAGTTCCGGCTTGTCGGGAGAAGAAATTCACGTTTTTCTCGGATGCGTGAGTCAGATTGTCAATCAGCCAGACTTGTTGCACTTAGATCGCATCCAGCCGGGAGTGCAATGGGCGATCGGACTTCTGCACTCCCGCGGCGTGCGACTGATTTTAGTCACCCTGCGGCCGAGAAATCAAGCCGTTCAACTGTTACAAAATTACGGTTTAGCCAGACTGTTTACCAGCATTCGCGGAACTCAGATGGCGGATGCCGCCTATCACAACTATACAGCCTTAAAAACTGAATTGTTGGCTGAAGTTGCAGAAGAATTTGAGTCATCGCTGGGTTCGGCTTGGATGATCGGAGATACAGAAGCAGACATCCTCGCAGGACAAGCATTAGGAATACCTACAATTGCCGTTACCTGCGGAATTCGCAGCCGCTATCAACTACAAAAGCACCAACCTAATTTCATTCTCAGCGACTTGATTATTGCCGTTCATCACTTATTAGGTTCCGGCCAACAAGTAATAGTAGAATGACTCCAGTTAACAGTAATGAGTTAACAGTTAACTGTTGACTGTTAACTGTTGACTAAGGACTAATGACTGAGGACTAATGACTAACTAAGGCTTTTCTACATTCCTGGTCATTTCCCACAAGCGATTGAGGGGAAAATAAATCACCGGAGCCCAAAGACTGCTAAGAATAGCAGAACACAAAGCCACTCGCTGGTGATAGCTCCAAATTTCCAGTAAAGCCCGATCGCCCATAGCAAAAAATTGCAGCCCCATCACCGTTTCCGCTACCACCGCCATCCCAAATACAATTAACGCGATCGGAATCGGATCTCTCTCAACAATATCTGCCGGAATCGACCAGGTTTTCTGCAAAACAACAGTTAGGATTCCGACAACAACTAGACTCACAGCGTGGGTGGGATGAGGAGCCGTCATCGCATCTTGAAGAAACCCCAAAACCAAGCCCATGCTACCAGCCCCCCAAACTGTACGTTTCCGCTTAATACTCCAAGCTACCAACCAAATTAACAGCCAGTTCGGCCCAATTCCCAGCAATTCCATTCCCGGCATCCGAGTGGGCAATATCAGTATGCACAGCATCACAGATAGAAATGTAACTGCGAAATTGAGAAATTGGCGCGATCGCGAAGACATCCGAGATAAAGCTTTCATTGCTGCTGTACTCCCTCAGATGGTGCAGAAGATTGACTCTGCGAATCCTTTGTTTCGGCTTGCTTAGAGTGGGGGTAAACCACCGCCCACTCCAGAGAATTCATCGGTGCAGAGAACTCAACAACAGCTTCTGGAGCCGGAGTTTTATTCATATCCACCGAAACCACTTTTCCCACCGGCAAACCAGGAGGGAACAACTGACTGAAAGAAGAAGTTGAAACCACATCCCCAGGCTTGACATTAGGAACATTATCAAAAAACTCCATCACAGCCTGATTTCCGCCTTTCCCGCGCATAAAACCCATGTGGCGACTGCGGGTAATTCCCACACCCAATTGACTCGTAGCGTCGCTGACTAACAGCACCAAGCTAGTATTAGGAGTAACGCTGACAACCCTGCCTACTAAACCGCCGGGACCCATCACAGTAAAATCTGTTTTAATGCCATCGTTACTGCCGCGACCCAAGGTTACTTGCTGCCACCAGTGGTCGGCGCTCCGACCGACAATAGGAGCTACAATTCCTTGAGGTTTCTTACCCGAAACGTAACCTAAAAGCTCTTTTAGCTTCTGATTTTGATTTTCTAATTCTAATAGCTGCGCTTGCAATTCTTGAGTGCGCGCCGAGATCAGCTCCTCTTGCCCAGAGCCGTTGGCGTGAAAAGGACGAGTCACCCAATTGTAAACTTCAAATACTGCCGCACCTTGTGTTTGCCGAACTCCCCAAGCGGCAGTTACAGCTAAACCTAAAAGAGCAATTTGCAGCCGCAGATCCCACCACTTTCGGAATGTATTTTTTAGCATAATTTCAGTAATCTAAAATTGTTATCTCAGCATTTTAGATTTGAGATTGCAGCCGTATTTCTAAATCCACAATCCCAAATTTGTTAACTACATATTACGCGACGACTGCCCGCTGAAAACCCGTTCCAACTGTTTGTTTTCCAATACCCTACCAGTTCCCAAAACCACGCAGCACAGCGGATCGGCTGCCACGTGAGTGACAATTCCTGTTTCGTGACTGATCAGAGTATCTAAACCTTTCATCAGCGCGCCACCACCAGCGAGCATAATTCCCCTGTCAATAATATCTGCTGCTAATTCCGGGGGGGTGCGTTCCAAAGTACGCTTGACAGCTTCCACAATTACTGAAAGCGGTTCCGACATACTTTCGCGAATTTCTGGGCCTTTGATAGTAACAGTTCGCGGCAAACCCGACAGTAAGTGCAAGCCGCGCACTTCCATCATTACGTCGTCATCCTCTGGAGTTGGATATGCAGAACCCACCTGAATCTTAATTTCTTCAGCAGTGCGTTCGCCTATGACCAAATTGTGAACTTTTTTCATGTATTGGACGATCGCCTCGTTGAGTTCGTCGCCGGCTACCCGTACAGACTCGCTGATCACCGTACCTTGCAAACTCAAAACCGCAACTTCCGTCGTACCTCCGCCTATATCTATAATCATATTGCCAGTCGCCTCAGCAACAGGCAGTCCAGCCCCGATCGCAGCAGCGATAGGTTCATCAATTAACCGTACTTCTCTAGCACCCGCCTGAGTCGCCGCCTCAATGACAGCACGCCTCTCAACTCCGGTGACACCGCTGGGGATGCCAATAATGATCCGGGGCGAAACTAAGCTTCGGCCTTCGTGAACCCTGCGGATAAAAGTCTTGAGCATTAGTTCGGCCGTATCGAAGTCTGCGATTACCCCGTCGCGAAGCGGACGAAGTGCTATGACGTTCCCTGGCGTGCGCCCGAGCATTTTTTTAGCTTCTTCTCCAACAGCCAGCGGTATTTTTAAATCTTGGTCGATCGCCACTACAGAAGGTTCCTGCAGAACAATACCTTTGCCCGATACATAAACGAGCGTGTTAGCAGTACCGAGGTCGATACCCATATCTCTAGATAACGAAAATCGATTGAGAAGACCCACTGATTTGTACCCCCCCCAAAAACTAAAATACTATTGTGTGCAATAATGTTGTTACAAAAATGTAACCGAGGTGGATTCTATTACGTTTTTCATCCTGAGTCTAGTCAGAAATGTACATTGTCGAGCTCAGGTTGAGCGCAGACTTGCCAATCATCCACCATCAATATGTTCTGCTAAGTGGGTGTACAATCAGGATGAAGCCTCACAAGCGTTGTTCCAAGTTAAGTTTGGAGGCTAATGCGCGTGTGGACTGTTTAACTACATCACCGATCGACCACATTCCCAAAAAAGTTTATGAGTCTTAATGTTGTGACTTTAGTAGGCCGCGTCGGCGGCGACCCGGACGTGAAGTATTTTGAGTCGGGTACAGTTAAGTGTAGTTTGACGCTGGCAGTGAACCGCAGAACCAAGAACAGCGATCAACCAGACTGGTTCAATCTGGAAATCTGGGGCAAAACAGCGCAGATTGCTGCTGACTACGTTCGCAAAGGCTCTCTAATTGGCGTCACAGGCTCTTTGAAGTTCGATCGCTGGCAAGACCGCAATACGGGTTCAAATCGCTCGAAGCCGGTAATTAAGGTAGACCATTTAGACTTGCTGGGTTCCAAACGCGACAACGAGTCGGGTATGTCGCAAAACAACAGCGAATTCTAGCGTTTGGGGAATTTGAGAAGTAATATTTGTGAATTGGGTGGGTGCTCGTGACTTCAGAAAAGTTAGAAATTGTTCAAACTGAGTACCAAGCTGGGCAAGTAGCTTTTGAGAGTGGCCGGTATGCTGAAGCTGTGCAGAGTTTAGAAACAGCTACCGGTTTAGTCGATCGAAATTCCCGGTTGGGCGGTGAGGTGCAGATGTGGCTAGTGACAGCCTACGAAGCCTCTGGCAATACAGAAAAGGCGATCGAGCTTTGCCGCAAGCTCACCCGCCATCCCCGCCAAGAAACCCGCCAACAAGCAAAGCGCTTGCTGTTCATTCTCGAAGCTCCCAAACTCACTATCCCTCCTGAATGGATGGTGAAAATCCCTGATTTGGCAGCTTTAGATGAAAATCAATCAATCAGTTTTCAAGCTAATCCGAATGCTGAGATCAAGTACGCTAAACCCCAGCCCAGCGTACCAGAACCTGTAGATTTAAGTCAGGTTAATACGAAAGATAATAGGTTTATTTGGGTGGCGTTAATGGCTATCATAATTACTTTAGCAAGCTTAATTTGGTTTATTTAGCTCACGTAAGACTTATAGTTTATCAACTGTTGGGCATGAAAAATAATCGAATAAAAACACATTTTTTCAGGAAAAGTAACTCAAATTAAGTAATAAGTAAAAGAAGCCCTTTAAAATACAGAAAATAGATTGTACGCGAGTATCTGTAGCGAAATGGTAATGCCGTGTCAGGTGTTGGTATCGGCGACTTTAAATAATTCGGCTCAGGTTAATGATGAGACTTATTGCATAAATCTTGAGATAGGGAAACCGTAGATGCAACGCAAATGCAACGCAAATGCCTTTAAAGATAGGAGAACGAATACCTGCAAAAGGTATATTGAAGCAACACTTCTTAAAAGTGGTATAAAAACCGGGCATTCGATATCAGTCATTCCCAATCTAAAATCTAAAATTGTATGAGTGTCAGGCTGCCAGCGAACAAAGCTAAAATAAAACAAAGACCAAACCTGAAAGGCTATTATTATTGTGAGTGATTCTACCCTAGAGCAGATTTTGAAATTGGCAAGTCAGCGAGCTTCGGCCGCTGAGGTATACTACCTGTCGAGTCAAGACACGCCGATCGAATTTGAAAACAATCGCCTCAAATCCCTGCAAACCAAAGCCCTGCAAGGCGTAGCACTCCGACTGATTCACTCTGGCAAAATCGGTTTTGCCAGTTCCACAGATTTAACGCGGATAGACGATTTAGTAGATGCAGCGATTCAAACAGCCGAAATCGGCGACCCTGCAGAATTTGAACTCGCCTCCAACTTCCACCTCAAAGGCCCGGAAACCACCTACACTCCACCCACAACTCAAGAATTAGTCGAAAACGGCAAAAACCTGATCGAGCAAGTTCACGCCTACAATCCCGATATTATGGTAGATGTGGGCTTTCACGTCCGCAGCGGCATCGTCAAAATTGCCACCACGCAAGACGTGTATGCCGAAAGAAGCAGCCAAATAGTCAGCGGCACTATTGCTGGCAATTTGGTACAGGGAGAAGACTTTATGCAAGCATACAGTTACGACGTAGCGCGCGATCGGCCCCTGGACACCGACAGCATCCTCCAATCACTCCTCGAAAAATACCGCCTCGCCGAACATTCAGCCACCATCACCAGCGGTTCCTACCCAGTATTATTTACCCCCAGAGCCGCCGCTAGCACCCTCGGCAGCCTGTTTGATACCATCCTTTCAGGTCAAACAGTAGTTCAAAAAGCCTCTCCCCTAGCCGACAAAATCGGCGAGACCTTATTTGACGAACGCTTTACCTTTTTTGAAGACCCCACTTTAGGCCCTTCTGCTTGCCCCTTTGACGACGAAGGTACGCCCACCACCCGCAAAGTCTTGATAGACAAAGGTACTGTCACCGGATTTTATTGGGATCGCAGGTGGGCCGCTCGCGCCGGTGTACAATCAACCGGCAACGGTTTTCGTGGCGGATTGTCTCGCCCAGGCCCTGATTTGACTAACTTTTGCATTTCCCCAGGAAATACCGCCACTCAAGACTTGATTGCTAGCATGGACGAAGGTCTAATAGTAGAGCAAGTTTTAGGTGCCGGTCAGTCCAATCAGTTAGCTGGCGAATTTTCTGTCAATTTGGACTTAGGCTATAAAGTAGAAAAAGGCAAAATAGTCGGCCGCGTCAAGAATACAATGGTGGCAGGCAGCATTTTTGAAGCCTTTAAAAATTTGGCAGATTTGAGCAGCGAAGCCGAATGGGTAGGCGGTGCGGCATATTTGCCGAGTATGCTGTTTCAACAGTTGGGTGTAGCTTCCAGGCAATAAGTTCAGTGCGGTTAATTCCAGGTAAGGCCGACACTGCTGCCAGCAAAATGTTAGCACTCACGTCAAAAAAACCTGCTTCTGCCACAAATCCTCTGTGAAATCGCCTTTTGGCAGCGCAGAAACCGGATTTTTGGTAAGCGGTTCGTAAGTCCAGACGTGCAAAACAAACATAGAAACAGTGTCGGCCATTCAGCGCTTTGCTAATTCATGCAAATAGGGAAAAACAGGGAAAAACGTACAATGAAAGAGCAAAATGTCAAGGATGGAACTCGGAAGAAGAAAAAGCACTTTTTCTTTCTTTTACCTTTGGTTTTTTGCCTTTTAACTCTAGTGACTGGATGCGTTCAGTACGATGTCGGGGTTAACTTTGAAAGTCAAACTCGCGGCGAAATCGTGCAGCACATTAAACTGGGGGAAAGGTTGACGAGCTTCAGCAGCCAAACTGTTGCAGAATGGTTGAAAAGCGTAGAACGCCGGGTGAGGTTGCTGGACGGAAAAACTAAACGGCTTTCCGATACAGAAGTTCTAGTGACGATTCCATTCAATAATGGAGCCGAGTTGCAAGACAAGTTCAACCAATTTTACAATCCGATCGCACCAACCGCAAAATCTAGGGTCGCAAGTCCGCTAGAAACCGATTTGCCGAAGTTTGAATCTCACCTGAGTGTCAAGCAGAATAATTTGTTATTGGTGCTGCGAAATCGGTTGAGTTTGGAATTGGATTTGCGCTCTCTTTCTCTGATTTCCTCTAACGGCAGTCTGCTGCTGAGTCCGGGGGGACTTTTGGAGCTAGATTTTAGCTTGAACACGCCTTGGGGTGCCAAAAGTATTGAAACTGTCGCCGGTGCGCTGGTTCCCGAAAGCTATCAGCAGGGAAAACAGTTAGTTTGGAAGCTCAAACCAGGGGAAATTAACTATTTGGAGGCGATATTCTGGATTCCCAGTCCCGTAGGAATTGGGGCGCTGATTATTGCCTTATTTGTGGCGGCGGGCATTGCTTTGAAATATCAAATATTGCCAGCACTGGGAATCGGCAAGAAACCGCAAAAAATCGGTCAAACCTAAAGAGAATATGTCCTGCCGGGGCGGGTTAACCAATCTCTTCAATCAACTCTCCGAGCTACAATAAACCCGCCCCTCCCTGAATATTATGTTTAATTGAGAAGATTTGATATTATCAAAAAAACTGGAACATCTGCCAAAAACAGTTGACAAATGCCCAATAATTTGCTTAACCTGAATTGAGAATTAGGGACAGAGAAAATGCGATCGCTAAATTTCTTCTTTATCTTTCTGATTTGCTTGGCTCTAGTATTGTTCAGCATCGAAAATACACAGCCCGTCGCGATTCAAGTTATCAAAGGCGTCGAAGTTAAAGGTCCGCTGTGCGTAGAATTAATTGTAGCGACCGGATTAGGGGCAACACTAGCGTGGCTTTTCAGTCTGTGGTCGAGAATGCAGCGAACCCTCGCCTCGCGCCAAGAGATCCGCCAAGTTCGCGAAAAACAGCAGCGGATTCAGGAATTAGAACAAGATATAGAACGCTATAAAGCAGAAGTAGAATCCAAACAACCTTTGTTAGAAAGTGCAGAACCGATAAGTTTAGAAACAGCAGCTATTGAGGCCAAAGCTGCTGAAATGACCGCCAATTAACTTGATATGCTCTCTCGTTTTCTCAGAGGCAAAATCTAAAATCTAAAATCTAAAATCTAAAATCTAAAATCGAATGGCCGTTTCCCGAGACCAAGATGGCTTAGAAACGATTTCCGAGGGGATCGCAATTTTAATTGACCTCGCCGAACGGGGAGAAATCGATCCTTGGGACGTTAAGGTCATTGAAGTGTTCGATCGATGTTTGAGCAAGCTTACGAACGCCTGCGATGCCGATCAGACTACGGATTTCTCTGATTTGTCCCACTCCGGCCAAGCATTTTTGTACGCTTCAATGCTGGTGTTGCTGAAAGCAGAAAGTATCGTCCTCTCAGAATCCCCCGCCGCGGATTCCGACTCGGCGGACGAGGCGACACTCGAAGACGCAGAGCACTCAGGAGGGCGACACTTGCCCCAGCATTTGGAACGGCAATTGCGCCGTCGCGGTGTAGCTCAACTACCGCAAAAACGCCCGGTGACCCTCCCAGAACTGATCGAGCAGTTGCAGCTAATGAAAGCAGCAATGGAGCAGACAGTTGCCCCCCGGCGGCGCCCTACCTCAAAAATGCGATCGCAAGCAGCCCAGGCTATCTTTGAGCTAGCTCACCAAGAAAATTTGGTGGAAACTGCTAGTGAACTCGATCGGTTTCTGGCAGAACGGGGCTCGGAAATTGACGAGGGTTGGCTCGACTTGGAACAACTGCTGGAACTTTGGCATCATAAGGATTTGCACTCCTCTGTTGACCCAGAAGTCCCGGTATCGACTGGGGAATTTCACTTGCCAAATCATGACCGCGTGGGTATTTTTTGGGCGTTGTTGCTGCTGTCGGCTCAGTCTAAAGTAGAGTTGCTTCAAGAGGAGTTTTACCAAGACCTCAAAATCCGCGCGCTTTGAGCTTGGAGGAGCATCAGATTTGGTTTTGGGGCGGGTTTACCAGTCTCTCGAACTCTTGACAGCTATCCAGGCGAACCCGCTCCTAGGGCAATTGTACGTGCATTCACCCGGACTTGATATTATTTCTGATTTCTGGTTCGTTAAATCTAGGTAGATTAGCAATAAATGATTGATAGCCTGCTACGATGTCGCCTATAAACAGGTCAGGATTTTGCTGCGATCGATTCGAGCGCAATCGCTAGCATCTAATTGTTGAGTTTATATCAATTAACAGAGGGTTGAGGAAGTTAAGAATGAAAGCGATGATTCTGGCGGCAGGTAAAGGCACTCGCGTCCGTCCCATTACTCAGACAATACCCAAACCGATGATTCCCATCCTGCAAAAGCCAGTGATGGAGTTTTTGGTTGAATTACTCCGCCAGCACGGATTTGACCAGATTATGGTCAATGTTTCCCATTTGGCAGACGTGATTGAAAACTACTTCCGTGACGGTCAAAAGTTTGGGGTACAAATTGCCTATTCTTTTGAAGGGCGAATTGAGGAGGGAGAAATGATTGGAGAGGCTCTCGGTTCGGCTGGCGGCATGAAACGAATTCAGGACTTCTCGCCCTTTTTTGACGATACTTTTGTGGTGCTCTGCGGCGACGCTTTGATTGACTTGGACTTGACTGCTGCTGTGAAGTGGCACCGGGAAAAAGGGGCGATCGCTACTATTGTTATGAAATCGGTTCCCCGCGAGGAGGTTCCCAGTTACGGAGTGGTAGTAACAGACGATTCTGGCAAAATTAAAGCTTTCCAAGAAAAACCTTCTGTAGAGGAAGCTCTGAGTACCGACATTAACACTGGTATTTATATTTTTGAACCGGAAATATTCAATTATATCCCTTCGGGTAAGGAATACGATATCGGTTCGCAGTTATTCCCCGCGCTAGTAGCAGCAGGCGCGCCTTTTTACGGGATTAGCATGGACTTTGAGTGGGTGGATATCGGCAAAGTTCCTGACTATTGGCGGGCAATTCAGAGCGTGCTGCTGGGACAAGTTAAAAATGTTTCGATTCCGGGAATTGAAGTGCGCCCCGGCATTTACGCTGGTTTGAATGTAGCTGTTAACTGGGATAAGGTTGATATTACTGGGCCTGTTTACATTGGCGGGATGACGATCATTGAGGATGGAGCAAAAATTGTCGGCCCGACAATGATCGGCCCAAATTGTTGGCTTTGCAGTGGCGCGACTGTAGAAAACAGCGTAATTTTTGAGTATTCCCGTTTGGGTCCGGAGGTGCGGTTGGTTGACAAACTGGTGTTCGGGCGCTACTGCGTTGATAAAACCGGGGCTGCGATCGATTTGCAAGCGGCGGCTCTCGATTGGCTGATTACTGACGCTCGCCAAGTTTTACCGACTCAACACGGAGAAGAGCGGCGGGCGATCGCAGAAATTCTCGGTAGTCATCCTGAATAATTGGTAATTGGTAATTGCTCAAGGTAAGGTGCGCAGTGCGCACCCTACTTTTACAGTTATTATCTCAGCTTTCAATTCGGGCAAGGTGCTTAGGTTGCACCCTACATTTTAAGACTGAAGATAAGTATATTGGCTGAGACTCCGCTCGTAATTTTGCAGCAAAAGTTGGGCTTCGGAAAGAGTAATTTTATTTTGCTGCAAAGCTGCTTCTGTCTGACGGCGGATGCTTTCAACCAAACTTTCTGAATCGTACTGTACGTAGCTGAGGACTTCTTTCATAGTGTCTCCTTTCACAACGTGTTCGATATGGTAACCAGAAGGTGTTAGCTGAATGTGAACTGCATTTGCATCGCCGAATAAGTTGTGAAGGTTGCCCATAATTTCTTGATAAGCACCTCCCAAAAATAGCGCCAAATAGTAAGGTTCTCCAGGTTTGAGAGTATGCAGTTCCAAAACCGACTTCACATCTCGCAAATCGATGAATTGGTCGATTTTGCCGTCGCTGTCGCAGGTAAGATCGGCTAAAATACCGCGTTGAGTTGGTTCTTCGTCGAGTCGGTTAATTGGCATAATTGGGAACAATTGGTTAATTGCCCAACTGTCTGGTACGGACTGGAAAACAGATAAGTTGATGTAATAAATGGACGCCATCACCTTTTCTAAGTCTTCCAAATCGTCCGATACATATTCTTTTTGCCGCGCGATCGCCTGTATTTTATCGCAGCAAGCCCAGTACAACTGTTCGGTTTTCGCCCGTTCCGCAATTCCCAAATAGCCTAAGTTAAATAAACTGACTGCTTCTTCCTTAAATTGGATAGCATCGTGATAAACTTCTTGGTAATTTTCGGGACTGATAGATTGGTAAATTTCGTAGAGATTGCGCGGAATTTGGTGCGCGTTTTCATCTACTGGTTCTGGTACTTCTCTGGGGACATCGCTAGTACCGAGTACGTCAAAAACTAACACTGATTGGTGAGAAGCGATCGCCCGCCCGCTTTCGCTAATGATAATTGGAACCGGGATTTTGCGCTCGTCGCAGGCATCTTTCACTCCCGCTACTACGTCGTTAGCGTAGTTTTGCATATTGTAGTTTTTGGAAGCGTGGAAGTTTGTTTTAGACCCGTCGTAGTCAACGCCGAGTCCGCCGCCTACGTCCAAGTAGTTCATGTTAGCTCCCAATTTAGCCAATTCTACATAAATGTGGCTGGCTTCTCGAATGGCGTCTTTGATGACGCTAATTGAGGAAATTTGAGAGCCGATGTGGAAGTGCAGTAACTGCAAACAGTGGAGCATTCCAGCTTTTTCTAGTTCGCCGACTGCGCGGATAATTTCAGGAATTGTCAAGCCAAATTTTGCCCGATCGCCCGTGGAACCTCCCCAGCGGCCAACGCCTTTGGTAGTGAGTTTTGCTCGCACTCCCAAAATCGGTTTAATTCCTAATGCTTTGCTCGCGGCGATTGCGAGTTCTACTTCCTCTATTTGCTCCAGCACAATTACGGAAGTTTGCCCTAGCCGCTGCGCCAAAATAGCAGTTTCGATGTATTCGCGGTCTTTGTAACCGTTACAAATTAATAAAGCGCCTGGGTTTTTTAAGGTCGCCAAAGCTATCATTAATTCCGGTTTCGAGCCGGCTTCCAATCCGAAGTGATGGGGTTGACCAAAACGCACCAAATCTTCAATTAATTGTCGGTGCTGGTTGCATTTGACTGGAAAGACACCGCGATAGACATTTTTGTAATTGTAGCGAGCGATCGCTCTGGCAAAACACGAATTTAAGCGCTCGATCCGGTCTTCCAAAATATCAGAAAATCGAATCAACAGAGGTAAAGCCAAATTTCGCTGTTTGAGGGATTCTACCAGTTCGCACAAGTCGAGGGAACCGCCGCGATCGCCCTTGGGAGAAACTGTAACGTGACCGGCTGCATTGATCGAAAAATACGGTTCGCCCCAACCTTGAATGCGGTAGAGTTTCTCACTATCTTCTATTGTCCAAGATTTTTGTGGCAGTTGAGCCGCCGTTACCAAAGCACTGTCTGGTGCCGCCAAACTCGTGACTGTTGGCGAGTGAGTCGATAGCGGATCGAGATCGGAGAAAGCAGCGGTGGCTGGGGAACTCATCTTATCGGAAACCTCGAAATGAGTGGTCAGATAGATAGTTTATCGCACATATCGGGTTTCCTGATGCAGTTAAAAATTCACTTTGGGTACAAAGCCGGGCGATTTTAGATTTTAGATTTTAGATTTTAGAATTGACTCTACAAATTGATGAAGGTGGGGGATTGAACTAAAATCTCAACCGTAATTGCTCTCCTGGACTTATTTCTTCAAGCCAGTATCCGTATGGAGGTGAACTCGGTAAGCGGGTTTCCGAGTTCACCTGCGCCAGGAGAGTTGTCGGACGATCGCTCGCCCGACACACACTAACCAAAAATCACCTCCGGCGGCGCCATGTCAGCCCCCATCATCAATCCCCCGTTATTAGACTTCTTCAAGCCCGGTTGAGGTGCTTTTTCAGGGGTCTTCTGAGCCGGTGCAACTGAGGCTGGCGGTGTCACCTGCGTTGGAGGTACTGCCTGTGCTCCGGGGACCACGGGTTGCTGCGACAGCCAACCCAAACCCCCTACAGCCCCAGCCATCAAAGCGGTGTAGCCGATGTACAAATGAACCGGACGCATTTGAAAGCCTTCGGCTGACCCGGAATCGGAAACAGACACATACATACTGGGAATAGGACTCGGAGCGGGTTTGGGCAAAGCATTCGCCATAGCGCTGCCGTCTAGTCCCAAGGCGTCGCCGAGTCTGCGGATAAAACCTCTAACGTAAATATCTTGGGGCAGTTTCTCGATTTCCCCATTTTCGATCGATTCGATGTGGTGCAGCGGCACGAGAGTTTGACTGTGGAGTTGCTGCAGGGATAGGGAGCGAATTTGCCGTCCCTTACGCAATTCTCTACCCAACTCCCGCAGGCACTCTTCTCGCTCTTGAACTGCTTTTGCTGCTTCTTCTTCCTTGGTGAGTTTTTTTGGCTTCTTGGGAAAACCGAACCCTGGGAAGGATTTTCCGGGGACGGTGACAGTTGCAGGTGGAGCCGACTCGACTTTAATTTCGTCTTGGGGCGCTTGTTTGCTGTCTTCAGAAGTGTTAGTGTCTTGATCGGAATTTTCTTCTGTGTCGGACTCGGTTTGGGGCGGCGCTTCCACACTAGCGCTGCGCCAATAGAAGACAGGAACAGTTACTGGTGGCTCCAATTCTTTAATTTCTGTGACCG
This sequence comes from Microcoleus sp. S28C3, assembly GCF_036700785.1. Classification (NCBI taxonomy): domain Bacteria; kingdom Bacillati; phylum Cyanobacteriota; class Cyanophyceae; order Oscillatoriales; family Microcoleaceae; genus Microcoleus; species Microcoleus sp. S28C3. The sequence goes on from NZ_JAUBPO010000009.1 coordinate 42,810, forward strand.
TCTCAATGGCGGGACTTAAAGCAGCAAAACTCTGTTGGGCTACTTGCGGTTCAATTTTGTTTTGTTTGGGAAATCGGTCAAATGCGAGCTTGACGGCTTCTCTGCTAACTGCTCTAATTAAAATTTCGGCTGCGGAGGCTGCTTCGCCCAACATTGTTTGCAAGCTAGCTAGAGCTTGGCTATAGGTGTCGCTACAGAGGAGTTCTGATTCTATTTGACTGAGGACAGAACGAAAACTTTCTTGAGAAATTTCAATAGTTACGTGATCTGTCACCCCAAAATAAGCCTCGGGTTTCAGTGCCATGATATTTATTTTGTCTTGCTAGAAGGTATCTGAGTACGTTCTTCGACAGCTTGGCAGTGATTCCGGATGTCGGTTGGGGGAGACTGGGAGAGCGAGGGAGTCAGGGAGTGGGAGAGTGGGAGAGGCGCAATTCCCACTTATGGATTGTCTATTGCTTGTGGATGCGATCGAGCAACCAAAGTGACCCGAAAATCCCGACAAAGTGGGCAACAGTGGCGTGAGTATTGGCGAGTACCACAAATATGTCTAGGGGCTGAATAAATCGGCCCAAATCGACTGCGGCACCGAACAATGCTTGCGGCTGAGCTAGAGATTTGGCTAAAAGCGTGCCGCTGATGGCTTCTGCGCCGATCAGCGTCAGCAGCATTCCTGACAAATTGCTCCAAAGTGCCAGCCGCACCTCTTTGATGGTGTCTGCTTTTTTGGGGCGGACAGCGTTAGCGGGCGATCGCAGTTGTCTCGACAAGCGGGTGAAGCGGAAAGAGCGATATACGCTGTAAGCGAGTACGGCCAGCCCGCAAATAGCAAAAAATACGCCGCCGCCGGTGCCGGCACTGGTTGAACCCGCAGCGGCGCTAGCCCTGGGGATGGCGAAGGGGATGGCAAAGAGCAAAATGATCGCCGCTACCACCCCTAGCACTACCTGTACCCAGAAGCAAACCCAGCCTGTTGTACGAAGGGCAAAGGCTACTCGCTGTACGGCGACAGGAAGCTTATCATTATCTAACTGATTAGTCATATTTTGAGCGGGTATAATTAATTGGCATTAGTTGGCAGCAGTTTTTTCTCTTCGGGGACGGTTGACGGCGGTTAACCCTCTTTATAATAGAAGTAGCAATGTTTAAGATTTGTAACTAACATTGGATTTCACATTTGAATAGCGTCGATCGCCAGGTACCCAAAGCAATGACACAACTACAACCCACGGTCACTCCCAAACTGGAACAGCCAAAGTTTGGCTTCAACAGCTACGCGGAACGCCTTAACGGTCGAGCCGCGATGATCGGTTTTTCTTTAACTTTAATTATCGAGTATGTCACAGGCCAGGGCTTGCTGTCCTGGTTAGGTCTCAACTAATTTTAGCAACGGCGCGGTCAGCCTTACACTTTGTCTTGACTCTTCTGGCAGCGGGGGTCACTTCTGCTGACCGCGACAAATTCGGGAATTGATTAAAATATTAATTAGAAACAAGCCCAGCGACTTCTCTGCCGAGAGAGATCTGTTCCCGAATGCAATAGCTGGCTTTTGGAGGTGTATATGGGGTGGAATTTTGATTTGACAAGCTTGGCAATTTTGCCTCGCTCCCGTACAATGCCCCACAGGCGAGAAGATTAATTTAGGTGAAGCTAGTCTCTGAACTAGAAATCCCGATCGTTCCGCCAACTCTAAGTTTTAGAGATTGTAAATAAATATAGAACAGAGTAAAACAAATGAATGCTTCGTGGACGCGACTTTTAAGGTCAGCTTACCGTAGAGAGCCAATTACCAGCTTTGTTGTCACAGTGGGCGTTGTCGATGTAGCGATCGGCAGCATCGGTGCGAGCGGTTCTTTATTGGCTTTTGGGCTGGGTACTGCTGGGGTAGCGATGGCTCTGCGCTGGTGGCAAATGTACCGCTCTGGAGCCGAACAAACCGCACCTGCTCCCGAATACTATCTTCCTCCTCAGTCTTCTCGGCCCCAGTTGCCCGTGCTTAACGTGTCTAAAAAAAATCCTCCTTATTAAGATTACCGGACAATGGCGACTGGGCAAGGTGCCGATCGACTCCCTGGATCTGAGGCACTAAAAGATAGGGCAAGAAAGTCTTTCGATCTGGGATGCTTGGTTTATGAATATTTCTGTTGCCGAGAAACTGTACAAAATTGGCTCCGTAGCTGCCTGTAGCGGTTTGTCGGTGAAAACTGTTCGCTACTATGAGGAGATGGGCTTGCTGTCTCCTGCGGTGGAGCGATCGCCCGCTGGTTATCGCTTGTTTGGCGAAACGGTATTCAACAGGTTGGCGTTTATTAAACGATCTCAGACTCTGGGTTTGAGCCTTCAGGAGATTAAGGATATTTTACAAGTTCGCGATCGGGGAGAGTTGCCCTGTTCTGAAGCGAAGCAGCATCTAACGGCGAAGGTAGAGGAAATTTCCGTGCAAATTGCAGCGTTAGAAACTTTGAAGGGGGAGTTGCAATCCATTCTCAACCGCTGGCAAGAGCAACCCTCGCAGGCGAGCATTACTCGCACGATTTGTCCGAACATTCAGCGGGATTGAGCAACAGCAGAAAGATAAAAAATAAGGGAAGGAATTATCGGTTTCCTTCCCTTGATGGTTTTGTTGGTTCTTTTGTTGGTGGTTTGGTCGATCGTGTTGAGCTTTTAACTGTTTTCGCAGAGTTTGCTGTTGCTTTTTGAGCTGTCGTGCTCTGGCTGAGCCGCCTTTGCCTTTGGAGTTTCTGCCCTCGCTGCGGGGAGACTCCCAACTTTTTAGTCTCATATTTTTTATTTTTTGCACTACTTCTATACTACACCGCCCGAATTTCACTGTCAAGTATTTTTTAAACAGATGTTCGCTAATATCAACTATTGACTGATTTAGATTTGGTATTAGGACTTACGCACGGGTGGCCAGAAACCGGGTTTTTTAACCAAATATGCGCTTAAAACCCTCAATAAAAGTTAAAAAACCGATTTCTTTGTGGGCGAGTGCGTAAGTCATATATTTAGCAGTCCCCATATCCTGCGGGTATTTCAGCATCTGTAAAAATTGGCAGCGTTTCCCAATTTTTTACCCATTCCGGCAATTGCGCTACTTTTTTTAGCTGAAGCGACATTTCTATTAAGGAAAATCCTAAATTGTGGAAATCTTGAATAAGTTCGGCTTTCAAGAAAATTTCATTTTTAGCTAAATCGGGAGTATTAGTCGCAATCACAATGCAGTTGCCGGTTTCTAAATTGCATATATAAATTTGTGCGAACACAGTTTGAATAGTTTTCACCGCTGCCGCATTAAACTCTTGTTTGTGGAACAGGTGGACAACTACAACACCTGCGCTTGACAAGCGAGTTTTGCACAGTTGGTAAAATTCTTGTGTGACCAATCTATAGGGCATATAGCCGCTGCCAAAACCAGCATCCACGATAATTATATCGTTTTTTACTGTGGAATTTTGTTGGGCTAGATATTCGCGCCCGTCTTGAATGGCTACTTTGAGTCTGTCGTCGAATTGAATGCCAAAAAATTTGTGAGCGACTTCGACTACTGTGAGGTCAATATCTGTACATTCGACTATCGCGTTAGCGAAATAATGGTAAAAAACTCTGGGAATGCTGCCGCCGCCAAAGCCAATTATATAGATATTTTTTGGTTGGTTTGTCCAGACTAATGCTAGCAGCATGGCTCTGGCATAGGGAAATATTAAATTTAGCGGATTGTTGAGGTCTAGGATTGATTGAGCTACATTTGTGCTTAAGGTTTCTCTGTCTGCTAAAAGCAGTAGTAGCACTGATTTTATTTTTTTTACTGCTATGCAGTTGTCGCCGGAGTTTTGTTGAAATAGGATGCCGTCTGGTTGTTGCTGAAGCCAATTTATTTGTTCGTTAATAAGTGCTAAATTGCGACTTTGCCGATCGCCTTTATAATCAGTCATACGATTTTAGATTTTAGATTTTAGATTTTAGATTTTAGATTGGGGGATCACTGATGACTATTATGGTTGGTAGCCGACCTAAAGTTTCATTGGTTTTGGGAACTGGTATCAAATCTAAAATCTAAAATCTCTGTTCTCACATTTAATTACTTCAAACCCAATAATAGGGCGATTCCGCCGATCGCACAAACTACCCCCAAAACAGCCCGAAGGCTCACTTTTTCGCCCGCCAGCACGGCTAAGGGGAGGATAAATAGGGGACTGGTAGAACTGAGTGCTTGAGCTATTCCTGCGGGTGCATATTTCAGCGAAATCTGTTGCAGGAAAATCCCGAGATAGGTTCCTAAAAAAGCTGCTAGAATGATTGCATTTAAGAGTTTGGGCGCTTTTAATTGTTTGAAACTGTCCCGGTTTGTTGGGTTCAAAAAGCATAGCATGACTGCTAAGCCACCGCTCAAACGCAAGATCGCAGTCCACAGGGGATCGATATCTATTTGAGTGAAGGCGGCGCGGGATAAAACTGCTCCGGCGGCGTGGGTTGTTTGTCCTAATAAACTAATGGCTAATCCCTGCCAAAGATGTTTTGATGGTAAGCTTGTTTCGGCTGTTCGTTCTGCAATTACCCAAGCTACGCCGCAGATTGTTAAAAGAATGCCTGTACAAGCAATGGGCGATAATTTTTCTTGCAAAAATATTAAGCCAAATAAAGCTGTTAAAGGGGGAGATAGGGTTTCTAAAAGCAGCGTTCGCCTCGCGCCTAAATATTTTAATACGATAAAGAAAGCGGTGTCTCCGATGCCAATTCCTAGGCCGCCGCTGATGAGCAGCATGGCTAAAATATTAGGGTTGATTGCGGGTAAGGGTTTACCTAAAATTAGTACAGTGGCAAGGAGCATGAAAAGGGCGATCGCGCCTTTGAGCAAGTTTAGCACCACTGCGGGCATTTGCTTTCCCACTCGCTGCCAGATTGTGGAAGATAAGGCCCAGACAAATGCAGCGCCTAAAGCGGCGATTTCACCCATAAAATCTGTTGAATGTTGACTGTTTACTGTTGTTACCAATTCCCCATGCCATATAAATTAGGGTTCCAGACTTATCATCTGGAACCCTAGATTTATTATTAAGCTTTTTTAGCAGTGGGCGGGGAGAGAATCGAACTCTCATACCTTTCGGTGTCAGATTTTGAGTCTGATGCGTCTACCAATTTCGCCACCCGCCCTTTTTCGTTTCACCATCATAACACACAGATCGATTTCCTGCAAGCAAAGATTCATAATCTTTTGAACTTGCCCAGCGATCGATCTCTCTGGCGCGCAATACTGGTACAGGATGGGACAACTGAGCCGTTTGAGCTTGTTTAAGCAGTTCTCCGAGTTGAGTGGTGCTGAGGTCGTCGTAGGCCTGCGCCTGCGCCAAAAACGCATCGACATTCAGTTTCGGAGCTAAAGTAGGCGAACCTCCGGCCAGTTTCATCAACAGCGATGCTACCACTTTTGGGTCTTGGGTGGCGAGCAAGGCAGCGCGATCGCACGTAAATTCCGCACACCGCAACCATTCCAACATTTGCGCCTGCAAACCCTGCGCGAGCACGGTTCCCACAGGCGAAATTTGACCGGCGGCCAACACAATTAAATTAGCCAGAGTCAGGTAAACTCCGTGCTCGCACTTCAAATGCCCCAACTCGTGAGCGATTACTGCCTTAACTTCCTCGTCTGTGAGCAAATCAATCAGAGAAGTGTGCATCACCACAAAAGGCTGTTTTCCCCGCATCGCAAAGGTGTAAGCATTCGGCATCGGATGCTGGCGGACATAAAGCTGCGGCGGTTCCAAATCAAGAGTTTTGCAGGCATCCAACAGCAATTGATGCAGGTGGGGCAATTGATTTTCGCCGACTTGGACGCTGGAAGCCAGATTTTCCAGCATGAAAAACTGTTCCCCAATTTGTCCCAGCAACTGCCGCACCATCAAATCTAGGCCGGGCAGTTGTTTGAGCGTGTTGGTGGCTTCCAAGTCTAGCGGGTGGCGAAACTGGTCTGCTTTCAAACCGATGAGCGGTATGTTCGACATTTTAATCCTGAGTCATTAGTCAAGAGTCACTGGTCGTTAGTCATCGGTCATTGGGAAATAGGAATTATGAATTGGCAATTAAAAAAGGTTGAATTATTTTTCTTCCTTCTTCCTTCTTCCTTCTTCCTAATGACTAATGACTGCTGACTAATGACTAATTAACAGTTTAAACCCGATCGCACGGGATTGACAGGAGCCTCAGCAGTCGCCGGGTCTGTGCCCTCTTTGACGCGCCGCAACTTAGCTCCCAATTTTTGCAGTTTCACCTCTAACTGCTCGTAGCCGCGGTCTAAGTGCTGCAAGCTGCTGATGGTGGTGACACCATCGGCTGCAAGTCCCGCTAGCACTAACGCCGCCGAAGCGCGCAAATCTGTTGCCACTACCGGCGCACCCGACAGCAGCGAGACTCCGCGCACAATCGCGACATTGCCTTTAAGGCGAATGTCGGCGCCCATGCGGTTGAGTTCTGCTACGTGGCGCAAGCGATTCTCAAACACGGTTTCTTTGATCAAGCTGTCTCCTTGGCTCAGCGTCAGCAAAGCCATAAACTGAGCTTGCATATCTGTGGGGAAACCCGGGTAAGGCAGAGTTTCGATGTCTGTGGCGGAGTGAGTTTGGCCGGGAACTATCCGCAAAATGTCGGGGGATTCTGCAATAATTTTCGCCCCAATTGTCTTCAATTTGGCAATGACTGCGGTCAGGTGGTCGGGAATTACCGGCGACAAACTGATTTCGGAGTGAGTGATGGCTCCTGCTACTAAAAATGTTCCGGCTTCAATGCGATCGGGAATAATTGAATAGTCTACCGCGTGCAGCTTGGGAACTCCCGAAATGACGATCGTATTAGTGCCGGCGCCTTGAATTTTTGCTCCCATGGCGCGGCAGAAATTCGCCAAATCTGCGACTTCCGGCTCTTGAGCCGCATTTTCAATCACGGTTTCTCCTTCAGCCAGAGTCGCCGCCATCATCAAAGTTTCAGTTGCACCGACGCTGGGGTAGTCCAAATAAATTTTGGCTCCTTTCAGGCGCCGGTTCGGCCCTTTGACGTAAGCGTGAACCGTGCCGTGGTCGATGTGGACTTCGGCGCCGAGGGCTTGCAGACCGCGAACGTGGAGTTCAACGGGTCGGGCGCCGATGGCGCACCCACCGGGCAAGGGCACTTTGGCAAATCCCAAACGGGCTAGCAGTGGGCCGATGATGAAGAAGCTCGCCCGCAGTTGGCTGACTAATTCGTAGGGGGCTTGAGCGTCTATGAGGTTGCTGGCGTTGATGTCTAAAACGTCGCCGTTCTGCTGTAATTTGACTCCTACAGCCGAGAGAATTTGCCCCATGCGGGCGACATCGACTAGACCGGGAACGTTGCGGAGACGGCAATCCTCTGGGCATAGCAGGGCTCCTGCCATGACGACTAAGGCCGAGTTTTTGGCGCCGCTGATTTTGACGTGTCCTTTAAGGGGCTCGCGACCCCAAATTTGTAATACTTGTTGTTCGTCGCTTTCAGGTGAAGCTGGCAGGTTAGACGTGTTCTGAGCTGGTGTAATGGGTTTGCCCTCCATAATGCGCTTCGTTACTTTATACATTATTAATTTTGGTTCGATTTTACCGGAAAGTTTTTATATGTCTAGGGGTAACATGAGGAATTTTCGGCATTATATTTGCTAGCATTGACTCGGGGCAAGGCTTTCAGGTTCGCTCGCAAAAATAATCTCGATCGAGTCTCATGAAGTTATCTGTATCAAAATTTACGTTCATTAGTAGCGGTCGCTCGGGTCGCAGAAGTTGTACTTTTGTCAACGAGCTTTTGAAATAAAAGCCGACTCGGTTGTTGACAAAAATGTAAGATATCGGTTCGATCGACCATGCCAGAAAGTTTACACATTGTCGATCGCCCCATTGCCTGTGCTAACCTGTGACAACAACCTAGAGCCAAAGCTACTCCTAGCATATGGTTCACATTAAACGGATCGAACTGACTAACTTTAAATCTTTTGGCGGCACTACGGCCATTCCCGTGCTGCCCGGTTTTACTGTGGTTTCCGGGCCCAACGGTTCTGGGAAGTCCAACATCCTCGACGCTTTGCTGTTTTGTCTCGGACTTTCGAGTTCTAAGGGAATGCGGGCTGAACGTTTGCCGGATTTGGTGAACAGCGCCCAAAACAAACGCGGTACGATCGAAGCTAGCGTGACTGCTACCTTTGCGCTGGAAGATGTGGGGGAGGAATGGTTCGCCCGCGATGAAGATGAGGAGGAAAATGCAGCAGATGAGTTATCTGTTGAAGCAGAGGAAGTTGAAGGGATAGAAATTGCCGAAACTCAAGACAATAACGGCAAATCATCTCCTGTCAATCAAGAATCGCCTCTATCTGTTGAAGAAGCCGAAGGGATAGAAACTGCCGAAACTCAAGACAACAACGGCCAATCATCTCCTGTCAATCGAAAATCCAAAATCGAAAATCGAAAATCGGATGAGTTATCTGTTGAAGACGTAGAAGAGATAGAAATCGCAGCAACTCAAGACAACAACGGACAACTACTCGCTACAAATCGAAAATCGAAAATCGAAAATCGAAAATCGGATGAGTGGAGTGTGACGCGCAAACTTCGGGTAACTCGCCAAGGTACTTACACTTCAACTTATTACATTAACGGCCAACCTTGCACGCTGACTCAACTTCACGAACAACTCAACCGTTTGCGAATTTATCCCGAAGGCTATAACGTCGTGCTGCAAGGAGACGTTACCAGCATTATTTCAATGAATTCTAAGGAACGCAGAGAAATCATTGACGAATTGGCTGGGGTGGCTCAGTTCGATCGCAAAATCTCTTTAGCTAGGCAGAAGTTGGATGAAGTTAAGGAGGTGGAAGAACGCAGTCGAATTGTAGAAAAAGAGCTGATTTCTCAGCGCGATAGACTGGCTTCCGATCGCACAAAAGCGGAAAAATATCAAAAATTGCGGGCGGAATTTCAAGAAAAGTCGCAGTGGGAAATTGTGCTGAAATTCCGCCAATTGCAGCAGCAAGAATGGAAGCTGCGAGAACAAATCGAAACGGGCGATCGCACTTCTGCATCTCTCACCGAACAACTGCAAACAATTAGCACCCAAATTCAAGAAGCAACCGCCGAACTTGACGCGCTGAATGCCCGCGTTAAAGCTTTGGGAGAGTCAGAATTGTTGGCTTTGCAAGCGACGATTGCGACTCAGGAAGCGGAACGACGGCAACTGCAAAACCGCAAACAGGATTTGGAAAAAACTGCTGGGCAAATGGCTGCTAATATAGCACAAACCGAGCAAGAAGTTCGGCAATTCAAGCAAAGTTTGGAGCAAATTGAGATTGAAATATCCTATGTTAAGTCTCAGCAGGGGAGTTTTCAGGAACAGCGGGATGCAGCCCAGCAAAGTTTAGATGAAAGTCGGGAAGTTGCAAATGCGATCGCCTCGACGGCAGAAGTTTGGGTACAGCAGCAAACGGAACTGCACCGCCAAATCGAAACAATTCAACAAACATTGGAACCGCAGCGTACAGAACAAGCTACCATTGGCGAAAGAGCCGATCGCCTGCAAAGCCAAATTCAAGAACAAAACCAATCGCTGCAAGTATTGGAACAGGAAATTGCAGCGAAAAAAGAGCAGCAATCTCGCCTTGGGGAAACCAAAGGCATGGCATCTTTGCAAGTAGAATCGCTGAATCAGATTTTAGTCGAAGCCGAACAAGAATTGCAACTGCAACAGGAAACTCAAACTCGTTTGTTGGAAGAACAGCGGGAAAGACAGCGCAAATTAGACAAACTAGAAGTGCAGTTTCAAGCACTGCAAGAAGCGACGGGAACGTTTACTGCAAAAATTGTCGCGCAAAGCGGAATTGGCGGAGTTTGCGGCTTGGTGGCTCAACTGGGCAGGGTGGAACCGCGCTATCAGTTGGCGCTCGAAATTGCGGCGGGCGGGCGCATGGGAAATATGGTGGTGGAAGATGACAGCGTGGCTGCTGCTGCGATCGAATTGTTGAAACAAAAACGGGCGGGAAGGATGACGTTTTTGCCTTTGAATAAAATTAGGGGCGGCAGATATTCGGTGAATGAAAATTTGCGGCGCGCGGCTGGGTTTGTGGATGCGGCTGTTAATTTGATTGATTGCGATTCGCGGTATCAGGAAATTTTTGCTTACGTTTTTGGCAGTACGGTTGTGTTTAGCAACCTCAGCGACGCCCGCCGCTATTTGGGACAGTACCGGATTGTCACTTTGGACGGGGAAATTTTGGAAACTAGCGGGGCGATGACTGGGGGAAGTTCTACTAACAGATCTACCTTGCATTTTGGCACGGTTGAGGCGAGTGAGGCTGCTAGTGAAGCGCGGACGATTGCATCTCTGCAAGAAAGGTTGGAGGAAATTGAGCGGATTTTGGAACGGTGCAAAATTGCGATCGACCGCGCGTCTGTTGCAGTCAAAACTCGCAGTCAAGAATTGATGGAAGCAAAACAGAATTTGCGCGAAAATCAGTTGCGCTTGGAACAGTTGGATTCAGAAATTAAGAATTTGCAAGCGCAACAGGAACAAGTGCGATCGCAAATTGCCAAAAATACACAGGAATTAACTAATTCGCGATCGAGATTGCAGTTGCTGGAACGAGAATTGCCCGCACAGGAAACTCAATTGCAGCAGTACCGGCAAACTTTGGCGCAGTTGGAAGAGTCGAACAGTCACAGCGAATGGCAGCAAATGCAATCGAGTTTGCGCGCTCTGGAAGCGCAACTGCAAGAGCGAGAATTGGCTCTGAGAAACGTCCAGCAGCGCCTTGTAGACTTGGAAAATCAATTCGGGCGTTTGGAAGACAAAATTAAGGAAGGTAGCGAGAAATTGCAGGATTGGCAAGTGCAGCAAAACGCGGGGGCGGATGCACTCGATCGCATTGTTTCGCAGCAGTTAGAACTCGATCGGCAAATTGCGGAAGCTAAGGCGGCTTTGGGGGAAATTGAGGAAAAATTGGGCGTGCAGAAGGGAGATCGCGATCGGGCGGAATCTCAACTGCGAGAGAAGCATTTAGCCAAACAACAGTTACAGTGGCAGTTGCAAAAACTCCACGAAACTCAGCAAGAACGCCGGGAACAATTAGCCGCAATCCGCACTCTATTGGAAACGCAGCGGGCGGAAATGCCCGACCCCGTGCCGTCGATTCCTGAAAATGTTGAGAAAGCCAATTTAACGGAATTGCAGCAGGAAGTAAAGGCGATCGCCAAACGCATTCAAGCTTTAGAACCAGTCAATATGCTAGCCTTGGAAGAGTACAACCGCACTCAAGAACGCCTTCAAGAATTGAGTCAAAAATTGACGACATTGGAAGGAGAACGCACTGAACTGCTGTTGAGAATCGAAAACTTTACCACACTCAGGCGGCGCGCTTTTAAAGAAGCTTTCGACGCGGTTAACGAGAACTTTCAGACTATCTTTGCGGAACTTTCCGAAGGCGACGGCTATCTTCAGCTAGATGACCAGGAAGACCCTTTCAGCAGCGGCTTGAATTTGGTCGCTCACCCGAAGGGCAAACCCGTACAGCGGCTGGCTTCCATGTCTGGAGGCGAAAAGTCGCTGACGGCGCTGAGTTTTATTTTTGCGCTGCAACGCTACCGCCCGTCTACGTTTTACGCTTTTGATGAAGTGGATATGTTTCTAGATGGGGCAAATGTGGAGCGATTAGCTAGAATGATAAAACGACAGTCTGAACAAGCCCAGTTTATTGTTGTGAGTTTGCGGCGACCTATGATTCAATCGGCTGAGCGTACAATTGGCGTTACTCAAGCGCGGGGAGCTTATACTCAAGTCATAGGACTGAAGTTGTAGTCCCGGAGTTTATGTTAACGCTCGTGTTGAGTGATATATGTACTTAATAAATCAGGATTAAAGTTAGAATGACATCAGAACAAATCTGCCAACGCTCCGACATTCTCGGCACTCAAGTCATCACCCGCGACAGAGGCAAACGCTTGGGGGTGGTCAGTCAATTGTGGGTGGACATAGACCGGCGGGAAGTTGTGGCGATCGGTCTGCGCGATAATATATTCGCGGTCGCTGGAATGCCGAGGTTTATGTTCCTCAACAATGTCAGCGAAATCGGTGACGTGCTGTTGGTGGAAGATGAGAGCGCGATCGAAGATGATGTTGATGTTGAAGTCTACAGCATTTTGATTAATAGCGAAGTTATTACCGAAACTGGCGAACTTTTAGGTAGGGTGCGGGGCTTTAGGTTCGACCCCGAAGACGGTAAGTTAGTTTCTATAATTATCGCTTCCCTGGGAATCCCTCAAATCCCCGACCAAGTTCTCAGCACTTACGAGTTGGGGATTGAAGAAATTGTCAGCAGCGGCCCGAATCGCTTGATTGTGTTTGAAGGTTCCGAGGAAAGGCTCAGGCAGCTTAGTGTGGGTTTGCTGGAGCGCGTTGGTTTGGGTCAAGCACCTTGGGAACGGGAAGAGGACGAGGCAGGTTATTATCCGAAACCCGTGGCGACGGGAAATCAATTGGGCCCGGGCGTGCGGATACCTGCACCGGAAATGCGTAGCAGGGTAGCCGCGCCTGCGGTTGAGGAAGTTCCTTGGGATGAGGACTCGCAGTGGAACCGACCGCAGGTGCGACAACCGCAGCAGCAGATGCGCGCGGTGCAGCCTGAGCCGATCGACGATTACGAGGATTACGAAGAGGATAATTGGGGCGGCGAGGAGGACGATTACGAGGAGGAGTACGAGGAGAAGCCGCAGTACACTCGCTCTGAGAGTTCTCGCCCGAAAGAGCCGATCGTACAGTACGAGTACGAGGATGATGTGGAGGCGGATGCTTGGGCTGACGATGAGGCGCCGAAGCCTTACCAGGCTCCTCGGGTGAATATCCCTGAGAAAAATAAGACTCCCGAGTACGAGGAGGAAGCGAATTATTAGGAATTAATCAATTAGCTGAAACCAATATTTTGCACTCTTCTTAAGAACGGGCAAGATGCCCGTTCCACAATCAAGTTTATTTTTTGTGGAACGGGCTTCTAGCCCGTTGCTGATATTGGTGCAAGATGTGAGTTTAAACAAATATTTTGTAGCCACGGGTTTTATGAATAAAATTTAATTCTCGCAAACAATCTAGTGGAGTAGGTTGGGGGATGCAGTGAAGGCGCTCAATCTAATTTAATTAGATCCATGAACTAGATAATACTCGCATGGCAGTTTACTATACTTTTGCTGACATTTCATATTATGTTAATGATCGAAAAAGATTTTGCTAAAAATGTTGCTTTCAGATTAATAACATATCTAATTTTTCCTATTTTTTTATCCACCACCACCGCTGAAATTGTCTTGCGAGTTGCGGGATACAAACCCTGGCAAATAGAAAATGTTGATGTTGCGGTCGAACCAAAAGGTAACTTTTTCACTAAAGACTCGGAACTCGGCTACAAACATTTGCCGGGTAAGTTCAAGGTGACACTTAACGGCAATTACTCATTTAATACAACTAACCTCAATAATAGTTTAAGAATAACACATCCCCTCAATACTTACAATTTATCGTCAAAAAAACCTGAAATTTGGATATTTGGCTGTTCTTTTACCTACGGTTGGTCATTGAATGACAGCGAAACTTATGCTTGGTTGCTGCAAGAGAAATTACCCAAGTATGAAATAGTAAATTTTGGCGTTAACGGCTACGGCACGCTGCACTCGTTGATTCAATTCAAAGAAGCACTCAAACAAGGAAATAAACCCAAAATTGCGGTGATTGCTTATGCGGGATTTCACGACCGCCGCAATACTTTGTTAAGGGCGAGAAGAAAGCAAATGGCTGCTTGGAATAAACTGGGTATTTTATTCCAGCCCGATGCTAGGCTGAATGGAGAAAATAATTTTACCTACAAAATGGCAAAACTTGAATATCACGAGTTCCCGTTGATGCGGGTTTCTGCATTAAGCCATTTTTTGGAGGTTAATTACAATCAATTTGAAGAGGGATTGTACAAAAGTCACGATGTTTCTAAGGCAATTATTAAAGAATTTAACCGTGTGGCGGAGGCTAATGGTGTTAAGTTAGTTGTGGCCGGAATTAATGCCGGTTCTGCTAAGATGTTGGAGGAGTTAAGTGAGGAGAGAATTCCTACAGCGGATATTTCTGTTGATTTGAAAATACCTGCCAATAATAATTTACCTCATGACCTTCATCCAAGTGCGATCGCCAATCGGCAATATGCAGAAAAGTTGGATGTTTTTTTGCAAGATACTGTTTTAAAGTAAGTTAACGAACCGCGAAGGCGCAAAGGGCGCGAAGGAAGAGAGAAAGAGGAAGTTTAGGAGTTATTTAGGGTTGCGAGAGTGATGGGAGTATTTGATTTTGTTTCTTTTAAATTGCATAAAAAATTTATAATTGATGGTTTTTTCCTGTTTTTACTTGTTCTCGTAACAGTTGCAGTAACATCAATCTATGTATCCAGCGAACATACTTTTTATTGGTGGGATTACGCGGGCTACAACACCGCTACAGTCAACACGGCAAATTTATTTCGAGACTCCCCAGATAAAGCATGGGGCGGAGTTATAGACTCGCTATCTAAGGAAAAAAACCTGTTAATTTCTCTGCCGTTAGTGCCGTTTATTTTGTTATTTGGCGAGTCTCGGCTGAGTTACATTCTCAGCGTATCCCTGATTTATGTGCTGCCGTTTCGCCTGTTGCTGGGGGCAATTTCTGCAAAGCTAATTCCAGTTTATCCCCGCCGGGTGTTTTGGTCAACTGTGCTGCTGAGTTTATTAATTCCGATGAGTTGGATACCGACTCTGCGGGGATATCTGGATACTGGCGGCTGTGTGTTTGTAGCCTTGGCAATTTTAGTTTATTTGCAGGATGTTAAGCTGAAATCTTGGTGGAACATCCCGTTAATTGGGTTTTTGCTGGCGGCGGCGATTCTGTTGCGGCGTCATTTTGCTTATAGTGCGATTGCATTTTTTGGTGCAGCGACTTTACAGGTTTTCATCGAGTTTCTTGTACTAATATACCGTAGGGAAACGGCGTTGTCGTCTTCAAAAGACAAGGACGTGGCAGTGTTGTTTCCCTACAGATTCTTGTTTGAATCCGGCATCAAATTGGGTTTGATAGCTGCAACTAGCTTGACTATTTTAATGTTGCTAGCCGGAGATTTTACTCGCAGTGCTCTGACGGTTGACTACCGCAATTTGTATGTTGCTTGGAGTTTGCCTGTAAATGATATTTTAACTCGTTATGCGGATTTTTACGGTTTGGGAACTTGGCTGCTGGTAGTGATTGGTTTTTCGGCGGGAATTCTCACTCGAATCCTGGTTCCGGCGGCGGCTATTTTTGTTTCGTTGTTTGGGGTTTTGTCGCTGATTGAATGGCTGTTAGTTTTGCGTTACGGCTACTTGCACTATACAATTCATCTTACACCGATCGCACTTTTGGGATTGTCAACATTTTTCTGGACAACTTGGCTGACACTCAAGGGAAAAGTTCGGTATTTGATGCTGGGTGTCGCGGGTTTGTACCTGATTGTGAATGCCGCAGTTGGGTTAATTCCTCTCAAAATTGATGTGTCAAGAATGTTTGTAGGTAATTTTCCACCGTTAGTGCGATCGGACTACGACGAAGTTGTAAAATTAGTAGAGTTTCTGCGAAAATTAGCACCCAATGAAGAACCAATTTATATTGCCGGTGCTTCTAACAGTTTTAATGCTAATATCCTCAGACAAGCCAACCGCAAATTAAATCCGCCGGAGGGTTGGTGGAAATTAAATACAATCGGGAGGCCGCAAATTGACTCGCGCGATACTTACCCGTTACCGGAGTTGTTGCAGTCACAATATGCAGTGGTTGCTACACCCTTTCAGCAGGTGTTACCGAGTGACGAACAAGTTTTGCGATCGCACGAACAAGATGTTGTTAAAGTTGTGTACGATGCCTTTACTCAAAACTGGGAAATTGCTCGCGATTTCCAATTGCTACCGGAACAGTTTAAGCTAGAAAACGGCGTGACTGTCAGAGTTTACCGGAGGGTGAAGGCGACTGATACAGCAACTGCAGTTAGGACTCTGGATGCCATGCAGCGGCAAATAGTCGATCGACCGGGCACGCAGTTAGATTGGATTAGTTTGCATCAGTCAATCTACACAAGTGCCAATTATTCAGTCAGTCAAGAATCGGATAATCTATATAAGATTGTAACTCATTCAATTAAAAATAGCCAGAAACTCGATACATCTTTCCTGTATTTAGGTTCCATCTTAGACAAAGTAAAAGTTACCGGCAAACTCAATTTACCTAACCAAAAATGTCCGGGAGTTGTCCTGCGCTTGACTTTGTGGGACAAGCAAGGTAAATTAATAGACTCAGCAGAGATGGCTTATGGTCAAAAAAGTGCGATCGGCTTAAATCTATTAGTTGAGGGCAAAAATCCCCTTTATCTGCTGCTTGAGGTATTGAGTAGCAGCAAACAGGATTTAACAAACCAATGCCAACTGGAGATTAACAATTTGGCTGTCAGTAGGTAAGTTGAACCGTCAATGCAAAAACATCAAAAATCCAACTGGTATTTTAATCTATCTCTCTATACTTTTGTCATCATCGGCTCTCTGATGGCCACTGGCTATATTTTCCCCATTGGAGGCAATTTTCCCGAAGTGCCGCCAATTCAATTTATGCTAAATCCTGAACTGTATAAAAATGATTATTACGTTCAGGAAATGGTTAAATTTAATCCGAGATATTACTATTATTATATTATCTATTTGCTTGCAAACTTAGGAACAAGCATTCCCCTAGCGCACTTTATCTATCAATTCCTAGCCTTCGGTTCATTTATCCTAGCTTGCTACGCAATTATCAATATCTATACTAATTCAAAACTGCCTGCCCCAGCGATGACTTTTTTATGTATAGCCGCTTCATTTACAGACGTTGGTAACACGCTGATATTTTCCACCAAATCAGTACCCAGTACCTTCGCAATGGGTTTCGCAATCTGGGGGATTTACTTTAGTTTGCGCCAGAAATGGCTGACCGGATATTTCTTTTTTGGACTGGCTTGTCTGCTGCAATTCTTAGTGGGTTTGTTGCCGGGATTGATGATGCTTCCCGTTTTATTTATTGAATCTGTAAAACAGCGGAAGTTTAAAACATTGATTTTGGCGATCGCACTTTTAGCAGCAATGGCAAGTATCGTTTACGTACCGATGTTATTAACAGGTACTACCAGCACTCACACTATCGACAACGCCGATTTTGTCTACATTCACGCAAAAGTCCGCAACCCCCACCACATCCTGCCGTCAAATTGGGATGTCGGGAATTGGTTCAACTTTATAGGTTTCATAATTGGTGGCTTGCTGTGCATCAAAAACTCCGATTTATTGCCAAAAGAAGACAAAGTTAATTTTTATGTAATTGTTGGTACCTCGATTTTTGCACTGTTTCTTAATTACATATTTGTAGAAGTTTACCCTTTGGCTTTTATCGCCAAACTACAGTTAGCTAGAACTGTACCTTTTGCTCAATTAATTATATTTATTGCGGTTACTTTGACGGTAGATCGACTTTACAGAGACAAACAAATAGCTGTTAGCTTGTTGCTGTTAGCTGTACTAACTTTGCCTTTTAGGGGCATCATTTTTTTAGGCTTATCAGTTTGGCAAACAAAAAAATACGCATTTCCCAAACGATATAATATATGGTTGTGGATTTTAGCAGCAGGAACGGTAATTTTTAGCTTGATATATCCGGTGACTGATTCATGGGAAATAATGGGCGATAGAATAATTAGCATCCCAGTTTTTTTCTCAATCCTTGCCTTTCCATTCCTTTTAGAAGAAACATCCCTAGCTACATCTATCAAACAAACTCTAACTCACACATTAGCCTTAATAACTACTGCCACCTTAGTTTTTGGAATAGCAGGAATTCTGCCAAAACCTATATTAAATGTATTTCAAACAAGAGTTAATATCAATGCCGCTCCCAGAGACGACTTAAGCAAATTAGCTGTGCGATTTTCGCAAAGTAGCAGCCGCGATTCACTCGTATTAATTCCCCCCTCAGTTACCAGCTTCCAGTTTTTCTCCGAAAGAGCGATTGTCGTCAACTTCAAAAACTTTCCCTTTACCGAAAAAGGCATCAAAGAGTGGCAAAATCGCATGGAAACCGTTTTAGGAGTTCCCTTAAACCCGCAAATGATTTGGGGAGGAAATGACTTTTTCATCCGCCGCAGCAGTGCGGATTTAGTCAAAGTAGCCAGAAACTATCATGCCGATTATATCCTGACTCGCAGCGATTGGCACCCAAATATTGACGGAGAAATAGTAGAGCAAGAAGGCAAATGGATACTGTTTAAAATTAGATAATACTATTCTTGAAAACATCAGATATTTATTGAGTCTGGCGTTGCGCCGACTTTGTTTGTATAGAAGCGGTTTCAACCGCCGAATCTAATCTGTGGTTAAATATCAAAACCCGAATCATCAATAATTTCGCTAATTTGCTTGTCCACATAATCAGCATCTACATTCCGCGCCATCAACTCAGCTAAAATTCCCAAAGAAATCAACTGCACCGACAGAATTGTACACAAAATCCCAAAAAATAACAAAGGTCGATTGCCGATCGGCCCAAAATTCATCCCCGCCAAATTCAGAAACCAAATAACTATTAAATAACTCAGCGAAACAGTTCCAACCAAGCCAAAACACAATCCCAAACCCCCAAACAAATGACCCGGTTTGTGCAAATACTGCGTCGTGGCTAACACCGTCAATAAATCAATAAATCCCCGCGCATAACGTTCCCAGCCGTAATTCGATTTTCCGTGCTTTCGCGGATGATGTTCGACAACTACTTCCCCAATTTTAAACCCTAAATTGTTTGCTAAAGCTGGAATGTAGCGGTGCAATTCCCCGTACAATTTAATCGACTGCAAAACTTCCCTGCGATAAGCTTTAAAACCGCAATTCATATCGTGCATTTGCACCCCAGTCAGCAAACACGCAACGGCATTAAACAGCTTGGAAGGTAAAGTTTTAGAAAGTGGGTCGTTCCGCTGTTTTCGCCAACCGGAAACTAAATCAAATCCCGATTCTAAATGATGTAAAAATTTGGGAATTTCAGCGGGGTCATCTTGAAGGTCAGCATCGAGAGTAAAGATAATTATCCCTGCTGCATTGCGAAATCCTGCTGAAAGTGCGGCGGATTTGCCAAAGTTGCGGCGCATTTTAATCGCTTTAATTAGTTTGGGATGTTGGCTGGCTAAATCGGCAATTTCTTGCCAGGAATAATCGCGGCTACCGTCATCTATGAAAATGACTTCGTAACTGTCAATTTCTGTTTGGAACATGACAAGTTGGATTTTGTCAAACAGCAATTTTAGGGTGGCTTCTTCGTTGTGAACTGGGATTACGAAGCTGAGATGTTTTGGCATAGGGCTATTCTATTTCATTTGTGTTGTCAATGGATTTTTTTATTAACCGCAGAGGGCGCAGAGGAGGAGAAATAGAGGTTTTTTAGTTTTTATTGATAACTTGGGAGTTTCGCAAAGCTACCCAACCTTCGCGGTTTTTAAATGAGGCATAAGCGGTCAATAATCTATCGGTTGGTGATGTTTGAATGTATCCTCTCCAAGCTGCGAATTCGTAAGAATTACCAAACAATTTAACTAAATCTGGGCGCGGAAATCCGGACATGGCAAAACCTCGAACGACATTTTCTTGGTTGAGAATGGCAATACATTTTACATTGTTTTCGGGGTCTCCTACCCAGCCAATTACTCTGGAGGCGGCGGGTGCAAGTTTGGTGGCTGTATCAAAATATCCGGGTACTCCGTCTTTGGGCGCTGACAGTAAGTTTGGATCTATTTTTGTGTCTAATGCTGCACAGAAATTGTGTTTTTTGATGTCTCGGTTAAATGGCACTAAATTGTTAGTTTTTAAGGCATCAATTAATCCGATAAAAGCGGCGGGTTTGTTGCCTACGCGGTCTTTAATTAACGTTACGTCAGTGATGCCTAATTGCAGTGATAATCCTACTAACGGTTGATAGGTTGCTCTGTGGGCGATCGCCATTGCAGTTTCGCCTCCCACCCCGTACATTAAAATAATCGCAACTGTGGCGACTGCAAACAGCGGTGTCAGCCAACGCCCTTGAATTCTTGGTGTTGGCTGCAACTCGCGCACCCACAATACTGTGAGGACAATTGTGCTCATCCAAAACAAAGCTGGGAGTGTGGCGTAGCGGGAAGCGGTGGCTTGTTCGACGCCAAATCCCGATCGACTAACCGCGGCCATTAACGCCGTTTGCAGCGTATAAAGTTGGATTGATAGCCAAGGCAGCCAGTCCGCGCGATTCCCTACGGGATAGCTACGCTTCACGACCTTTTTTACAAATAGCCAATAACCCACAAAACCCGTCGCTGCCATCAAACCAATTATACCAATAATTGAAGCAAAAATAATATTTTCGCTAAAAATTCCGCCGAGATAAGTGGGAATATATTCGAGAGTTTTGAGCGGGTTAATTTTAGTTAAAGAAGGGTGATGAGAAGGAGTTTTATAAGTTAAAAAATAAATGCCAATCACTCCAATCGAAGCAATGAAATACAAATAAGTTATTCGCCGAGGAAACCGCAGCACAACAGCAGCAGCACACAATATCGGCCACAAAGCTAAAGGAGTGCTGTAACTAATACAGCCTAAAACGCCAAAAACAATGCTGCCAATTACCCACTTATTTTGTTCCCATCCTCCGTTACCAGGCTCTGCCTGGGAATGAATATCCAGAGGCTCCGCCTCCCTCTTTCTTGACAAAAGCTTCACATAATATTGCAAACAAAATATCGAACAAATCACAAATAAATTAGCAATTATCCAGTGAACGCCGCTGAATCCCCGCATCCAATTGTGAGCCGCCGCCGGAGTAAAATTAAAAATAGAAATGCAAAGGAGTAGGGAGATAAATTGCAGGGGAAAACGCCTCAAATTTAACGGCAGCAGAGCGATTAAGACGTAACACTGAATCCAAGCCAAGAACCAGGCAACTAAACATAAACCAATATTTGAACCTTGGGTGACAGCTATATTCAAGCCATAAATAATTGCCGGAATCAAGACAAAATGCTCGTTAGCCCGAAATATCCAATTAAAAGGATTTGTAGAGAAACCGTCTACTGAATAAAAATTCCAAGTCATCCACCAATAATCAAAATTAGACAAGTCTCCCGCTTGGGATATCAAGTACAAAATATATGACGCTGGTATTAGAATGCCGAGAACTGATGCGGCAATTAAAATATATTGTTGCTTGACTTTCATGAATTCAGACATTGGGAGATTTTTAATTGGTAAGGGCGGGTTTAGGCGAGCAACTTAGAATATAACAGGTAACTCATGAACAAAACCCCCCCTCGCTTTTTGATTTTTCCTCTTGAACCAGAAACCCGGTTTCTTCCTGTCTGTCTAGTCGTCAAACCCAAGATGGCGGGCTGAAACCGGGTTTCTTTCTGTGGGTAAATCTTATTTCATTTCACTTCTCTTGCCAGCATTTTTCTGAGTCCTTGCCGCCAGTGGGGAGGATGCGTACCCATAAGTGCTGATATTTTCACCGTAGACAGAACCGAAAAAGCGGGACGTTTTGCGGGTGTCGGATATTCGGAGGTGGTGATGGGAATTACGCGCTGAACTTTTAAGGGAAAGCCTAGTTTTTCTGCTTCCTCAAAAATGGCGATCGCAAAATCGTACCAACTACAAACACCGCTGTTAGTGTACTGGTAAGTGCCAAAATTTTTTGGTTGTATTTGAGGAATTATCTGCGAAATTGCCTCCGCTAAATCCCCAGTCCAAGTAGGACTTCCGATCTGATCTGCTACTACTCGAATTTCTTCTCTTTCCTTTCCCAACCTCAGCATGGTTTTGACAAAGTTGCCTTTGCCACCGTTGCCGTAAACCCACGCGGTTCTAATAATAATATGTCGGTTCCCCGCTTTCCGAATTGCTTCCTCACCTGCTAATTTGGACTTGCCGTAATTTCCCAGCGGGTGCGTAGAATCTGTTTCCAGATAAGCAGAACCGTGGCTGCCGTCAAATACATAATCAGTAGAAAAGTGAATCAAACTTGCTCCCAGTTTTTCGCATTCTTCTGCAAAAATTCCCGGGGCAATACCGTTGACTGCGTGTGCTAATTCTGGTTCACTTTCCGCTTTGTCTACCGCAGTGTAAGCACCAGAATTGACGACTAAATCAGGTTGAATTTCAGCCATTGCCTGACGGATGCTTTCGGGTTGGGATAAGTCGAGGCGAGTGCGATCGAGCGCAATAACATCTCCCGAAGATAATAAAATCGGCTGCAATTCTTGAGCTAGCTGTCCGCTACCGCCTGCGAGTAAAATTTTCATGATCAAAACACTTGAGCTGTTTTCAACGTTTGTCCAGCTTGGTCTTTAGCTGATAAGATTGGTTGGGCACCATCTAGCGGCCAGTCGATCGCCAAATCGGGGTCATTCCACAGGATACACCGCTCGTGTGCCGGTGCATAGTAGTCTGTAGTTTTATACAAAACTTCAGCAGTCTCCGAAACCACTAAAAAACCGTGAGCAAATCCCGCCGGAACCCAAAATTGCCGTTTATTTTCTGCACTCACCAAACAGCCAACCCACTGCCCAAAAGTCGGCGAACTTTTTCTAATGTCCACCGCTACATCAAAGATTTCGCCAGCCACTACCCGCAGCAATTTGCCTTGAGGCTGCTGCATTTGGTAGTGCAAACCGCGCAGCACATTTTTAGAGGATTTGGAATGATTGTCTTGAACAAATTCGGCTGTCACGCCTGTTTTTTCGACAAAAGCTTTGTGATTGAAACTCTCAAAAAAGAAACCGCGATCGTCTCCGAAAATTTTCGGCTCAATTATCAGAACTTCCGGTATTTCGGTAGATATAACATTCATAGTTAGCTGTGAAAGTGATAAACTCATACTCTGTCTATGCTATTTTACTATGAAAGCCGACGCATATCTCAAAAAATTGTACGCCAATCGATTTGATTCTCGGCAAATGCAAGCAAAGGTGGCACTCTGGAAAGTTTTAATTGATGAGTTTTTACAAGATTATGTTCCTCCCGAATCAACTGTTTTAGATATTGGCGGTGGCTACTGCGAGTTTATAAATCAAATTATGGCTGAAAAAAAATATTTGATTGACCTCAATCCAGATTCAAAGTTATTTGCCAATCCTGATGTAAAAGTGCTGAACATTGATGTTTTAACTTTTGACGAGAAACCAGCTTTTAGCGAAGAATTTGATCGGATATTTATCTCTAACTTTTTTGAACATCTCCGCAATAAAGAAGAACTAATCCAAATTATCTCATTTTGTTTTGAGGCCCTTAAGCCAGGGGGTTCTCTCTTAGTTGTCCAACCAAATTTCAAATATTCTTTCAAAGAGTATTACGATTTTATCGATCATCAATTACCAATTACCCACTTATCGCTGCAAGAACTGTTACAAACCGTCGGGTTTGAAATCGACCTAATTATACCGAGATTTTTACCATTTTCGACTAAAGGCAGGCCGGCATCGCCCTGGCTTTTAAAAGTTTACTTAAAATTGCCTCTTTTGTGGCAATTTTTGGGAGGTCAAATGTTTGTTAAAGCATCGAAACAAAACCAGAGAGGTAGAGACTCATGACGCGCATTTCCCGTCCGATGCAGGCAGAGCGATACATCTGCGTTTATCCGCATTTATCCGCCTGCATCTGCGGTTAAAAAATCCCTACAAAATCGAACTTAAAACCACCTCATTAGCAGCAATCCAATCATAAATATCCTGCAAAGCCGCTTCCGGCCCAATAACAGGCTGCCACCCTGTTTTCTCCATCACCCTAGAAGAATCAGTAATAAAAATCGGAATATCCCCCGCGCGTTCCTCCAAAACGGGATTAATTAAAATCGATTTACCCGCAATTTTACGGCACAAATCAGTCGCCTCTACCAAAGAAAGACTGTTGCTCAAACCACCGCCAACGTTAAAAACTTCGCCGTCAAATTTAGCAAAATGTTCTAACTGATAATTAACTAAACTCAACAAATCTTCAACGTGCAGCAAATCCCTAACTTGCTTCCCGCTGCCGCCAAAACCGATATAACTCAGCGACTTTTGAAAATAGTGAGCAGCCACCCACAAACCGCAAACTCCCTGATCGACTTTACCCATTTGCCAAGCCCCGGTAATCAACCCGCAGCGGTTAATAATTGCCTGCACGTTGTATGCTTCCCTGTACTCCTCAATCAGCAATTCTGAAGCTAATTTAGTGGCTCCGTAAAGCGAACGGTGTCCTTTTAAAGGGAAGTCTTCTGATATGCCCAACTCGGATATACCGGGTAAAGTTTGCTCGGGGGCGATCGCAAATCTATTCGGCAACTCTAACAGCTTAACAGACTTGACACTGGCGATCGGATAAACCCGGCTCGTAGACAAAAACAGCAAACTCGCACCCGTTTGTCTCGCCAACTCCAAAACATTCACAGTGCCCAGTAAATTCGTTTGCAAAACGTACTGTGGCGAACTAAAACCAGCCAGCACAGAAGGTTCCGCAGCACAATCTATAATGCAGTCAGCATTCAGTGCAACTGGATCTAAATCTGCCACTGTGCGAATATCCCCGTAAACAAACTGAATCCCGCAACTTTTAAGCCGAGGCAGATTCAATTCTGAACCCCGGCGGCGCAGGTTATCTAAACAAATTATTTGCCATTCTGGGTGCAGTTTTTTCAGTCCAATTGCCAAACAACTGCCGATGAAACCCGCCCCGCCCACAATTAAAATTCTATCAGGCATTCACTTTTAATTTTGCTATCTTTCTAGTCCGGTGGTAGTCGCCGCGAGAGAGATGTTTTTCGAGCCAGACATACAAGACAATAAACAAATACCGACTCCCCATCTCTTTTATTTTCAGCTTAGAAATGCCGGCAGTCCGATTGTACCACCTCAAAGGAATCACCGTATAGGAAAAACCCCGGACAATTGCTTTTAAAGGCAGTTCCACTGTCAAATTAAAATGATGGCTCAAAATTGGTTGCACGCCTTCAATCACTTCTCTGCGGTAAATTTTAAAAGCATTGGTGACATCGCTGTACCGCAAGCCGAAAATACTTTTGACAAACCAGTTTGCTAAGCGGTTAATTGCTAACTTGTGAATTGGATAATCAACTATAAAGCCACCTTTGATAAAGCGGGAACCGAAAACGCAATCATATCCTTCTTGCAACTTGCGGTATCCTGCTACCAAATCTATCGGATCGTCGGAAGCATCCGCCATCACAATTGCCACAGCATCTCCGTCAAATTCCGCCAATCCCCGCCGCACGGCAAATCCGAAACCGTTGGGAGGTTGATTGTTGATGTATCTAACTGTGGGAAAAGTCTCTGACAACTCCTGGCAAATATCAATAGTTCGATCGACACTGTTGTCATTCACAATCAAGATTTCGTGCGGAATGCCTTCTAAATCAAGCGTCTGGGCGATCGCCCGCACAGTACCGTACAAACAGCCCTCCTCATTGTGGGCTGGTATAATCACAGAAATTTTCACTCCTCATCCTCCGCGCAACTGGACAAACTGGTTGTCAACAGGATTATACACCCAAGCTTTAATTTCGGTTTGGGCGATCGGCAAATTATTATCCGACAAATCAACAGCCCACCTTGCATTGTTGTACAACTCAGATGTTAAACTCTTAGCGATGTCGGGACTGTCCAAATTTACATAAGCGTTAGCAAAAAAAGATTGTCGAGCGCCGACAGATAGCAGTACAATATTCGGCTGTTTCAAATTTCCTGGCAAAACCGCCCAACCGGAAGCCTTGACAGCAGCATTTTTCTTGACAGTCACCGATTTATCGCTGGTTTGAGGTTTCTCTAAATAGCCGTAAACTTTCTCGGTATTAGAAATAAACTCTACATTTTTCGCGAACTTTCTCCAACCTATTTTGTCGATAATTGCCGCGCCTTCTCTCACCAGCCAAGTTTTTTTGCTCAGCACCCTCAAACAGCTTTCCGGCGAATTATCAAAAAAATCAGACTGTTCCAGATAGTTAATTAACTGCAAACAATCTTGAGCGCCTTGTTTGTAAAGAAGTGCCGTTCGAGATTGGGCGATCGCCTGTTGAGAATTAACAATAATTGTAGCAATTAACAGCCCTGCCAACATCCGATAAAAAAAATTGTAGTTGTGGTTTAACGTTGCTTTTGTTTCTTGATATTTACCTCGAACAAACAATTGCCCTAGCTGAACCAAAGCAATTAACAGCAAAATCGAATTCGTTGTATATCTCGACGATTCGAGCGCCTGAATCGCCCCAAATTCCGCCCTCCCAGCAGTAATAAACAGAGCCGATAAAATCGAAAAAAAACCGATTGACAGCCAAGGTAAAGCCTCGTGATTTTCACTAATATCATTCCTATTTGCCATTCCGAGGTACGAAGCAATCGCTGGGGCTGGAGATTGCTTCGCAGGGCTCGCAATGACGAAGAAATAGAATCCCAAAAATAAGAAAATTGCAAATATTAGCAAGCCAACCAGTGCAGAAATACCCGGAAAACGTACAAGTGGTGAACCCAACAAACTCAAAAAATAATCAATCACCACAAGTGGCTTGCTCAACAATGAAATAATACTTGCTTTCCGACTGGGATGATAATCAATTGAGTAAACAGCACAAGTTGCCACAAACAGCAGCATCCAGACAATAATTCTTTTTCTTTTCTGCGCGGCATTTCCTTCTAAAGCCGCTACAGCCGGAATTGCTGCTAACCAAGAAAGCAAACCTTGGGCTAGGGAAAAACTAGCAATAAAGCAGAAGACAGCAGCAATAGAGATTCTAATATAGTTAAGTACAGATATCGGGTAGGGACACGGCAGTGCCGTGTCCCTACTGTATTTCATCCGATTGAAAACCGCTATATTAGGCAATAATTTGTGATTTGAAACCAGCGCATAAACCGCAGCTACAAAACACAAATTTACAAAAAACCACGCTAATTGAAATCCCCAAAGCCAGTTTTCGTACTGAACTAGAGAGCAAAGCAAAATACAAGTTAAAATATTAGCTAAATGCCACAAATCATCCCCAACATTCTTAACTTGCATCGAGGATAACTTGTACATAGCAAGAAAAGTTATCGCAGCCAAACCTATGCTGAGACACAACTGATAATTAATATTCCATCGGGAAGCAAAAGCCAGCACCGCAATAATTATTTTCGGGAAAAGTATCCGGTGGTTGCTGTGCAAAGCCCAAAAATCGTTAAAAGTTACATTTCCCTGAGCTATTTTCTCAAAAAGGCTAGCTAACCTCCACTCGTCATCAACGGGAACGTTAACGCTAAAATTCGCTACAAATCCGATTAACAAGACAACAGGAATTAGATATAGAGTAAATAAAATAAATTTTTTCATTAATGTGCGATCGATTGCAGCCACAATTTTATACCAAGCTGCGCTCAATTTTTCTTTTAAGTAGGTCGCTCTAATTCTACTCGTTACCAGGCTCTGCCTGGTAACCCCGCGAGGATCTGCCTCCAATTTTCATGAAAGCTGGCGAGGCAGATCCTCTGGACATGGGTTCCCTGGCTCTTCCAGGGAACCAGTTACAATTAGTCCCCCTCTGGGAATTTGGTTGTGTAGTAGCGAATTCTGTTCGCCTCGAATCAACCTACTTAACAGTCTTGAACGTATCCAGTTTCCCAGTAAATCGGTTGATAAACATCTGCAAAACAGTCCGCTTGCCGATATTAATATTAGAACTCACGGACATTCCAGACTGCAAACCAACCTCCACTTCATTTGCCTTGCCCTTGTTCAAAACAAACTTCTGATTTTTGAGCTTAATTTTGGTTTTGAAAGCGTAGTATTTCCGCAGTTCAGTAGGAGGCTCAGCATCGCTGCTAATCTCTTTCACTTCACCCTCAGCAGTACCAAACTCCATAGCCGGGAAAGCTTCCACATTCACTTCCACAGGCACGCATTGGTATTTCGTCAAACCCAGTTTCTCTCTGTTAACTTCCTTCTCGGGACAAACGCAACTTTTACCTTTTTCGCAGTCAATCTTTTCTCCATCTAATTGTTTGCCGTGATACGGCTCCAATTTTTCCCGCTTCTGTCTCAAAGCATCCAATACCAGAGCCACATTGCTGTTTTCCAGGTAAACAACTGCTTCCAGACCGTTTTCGTCATCTAAAACCTTGAGCAGCTTTTCAGTTTGCTGCGCTTCGTAATAAGCTTCTTCGCATCGTTGTGGGCGCGGTTCGCCCGGTTTCAGCACCGAATTAATAATGGATTGGCATATCGGATCTTTCGCCATATCCAACTTAGCATTCTCCTTCTTAGAAGGTTTCAAATCGAAGATAACGCCCGATACCGGAGCCTTCATAACTTGAGTGTCGCGGGTTTGCTGCGCTTTTTCAAGTTGAGCATTAATTTCTGATAGCTTTTTCAGGTTTTCTACCTTGAAGCGACTTAGCTGAGAATCGCTGCTGGCAATTTGTTTCTGGTTTTCAGCAATTTTGGTGTAAAGTTCTTTTGCCCAGGAATCCTTGGTGTTTTTCAACTGTTCTTCGGCGCGGCTGATGGACTCCTGAAGGCGCGCTTGCTCTCCTTGCTGGCGCTGTATTTCAGCACTAATTTTTTGGATGTCACCTTGACGCGCGTTAATTTCACCTCGGCGCGTATTTATCTCACCTCGGCGCGTGTTAATTTCGCCTTTGCGGGCGTTGATTTCACCTTCGCGCTGCTTGATTTGATCTTGCTGTTTGAGAACGTCGCTTTGGCCTCTGAAAACATCTTGTTCCTGTTTTTCTTTTTGCAGTTCAGCGATCGCTCCTTGCTCTACCAGAGGGCCGAGTCTGCCTAGAATGTTTTGATTCGACTTCAATACTTGTTGGGATTTCGCTAACTGTTCGTCCGCCAAATCTCTCTGAGCCAGGGCAGATTTTACTTGCTCTTGCGAAGAACTTAACTGCTGCTGAGCATAATTTAATTGGTTCTGGGCAAAACCCAGTTGTTGCTGTGCTACGGTCATTTGATCGCCAGCGGCTTTCTCAGCATCCTGAGCTTGCTTCAGTTGTTTTTCCAACTCCTGAACTTGGCCTTGGGCTGCGGCTACGCGAGACAAAAATTCCGATCGATAATTAACATAAAGCCCTTGCTGAGCAGCATCAAAATTTCCGCTCGCTCCCCGATTGAGGTACAGCTCGTCAATCAAAGCTTGCAGCACTTGATTTTGTGCCGTGAGGCTCTGTCTGTCTTTGATAGTTGATTCTAGGCTTGAAGGAATAGGGCCTTGAATTTTGCCGTTAACCACATCTTCGTAAAATTTGTTTTCCTTTTCCAGAGCCTCTTTAGTTTTCTTAACAGAAGTTAAATCAGCACTGGATGCAAGGGGGTTAAAAGTGAGCAAAGGCTGGTTTTTTTCTACCCGATCGCCATTTTCAACGTGAACTCTCACCACAGCTCCTGTAGCAGGTGCTTGGATGTCTCTAGCACCATCTTTGAGTTCTAATTGACCGATAGCGGGGACAGCTTGCTCTACGCTAGCAAAATAAGCCCAAACTACAGCAGAAGTGGTCATCAGCATGATCATCCACAAAAACAAGTGCGACCAAATCGCTGGTTTTTCGAGAATGACTGGTTGCTCAGAAAGTATTAACGATTTCATAGCCATTTGTTAGTTCTCAGTTGTTAATTGTTAACGATCGGTTGCGAGTTGTTAGAGATCAGGTATTCGATGACTCTTGTTGTTGGAAGAGGCAGTAGTAACGCCCTTTAAGAGCCATTAATTCTTTATGAGTTCCCCGCTCGACTACAGAACCTTGATCCATCATAATAATTACATCAGCGTTTTGGATGGTAGTCAGGCGGTGAGTAATGAAAAACACCGTGCGGCCGGCGAAAGCTTCTGCTAAGTTATTGCAAACTTGGCGTTCGGAATGGTAGTCGAGGGCGCTTGTAGCTTCGTCCAAAATCAGCAGTTTCGGGTTTTGCAAAATCGTGCGGGCGATCGCCAAACGCTGCCTTTGACCCCCAGAAAGCGACGAACCCCGCTCTCCGACGATCGTATTGTACCCAGCAGGCAAGCCCATAATAAAATCGTGAGCCACCGCTAGTTTCGCAGCTCGCACAATCTCATCCGTACTCGCATCGGGATTGCTCAGAGCAATATTTTCTTGAACAGTACAGTTAAACAGCAAAGTATCTTGCAGCACCACCCCAAGTTGGCTGCGGAGCGAGTACAGTTCCACCTTGGCAATGTCGTACCCGTCAATAAAAATCCGGCCCGACAGTGGCGGATAAAGACGCTGTAACAGCTTCATCGCCGTACTTTTCCCGGAACCGCTTCCTCCCACAATTCCCACAAAACTGCCAGCGGGAAATTCCAAATTCACATTCGCCAGTTGCAGCGGCCCGCTTTCGAGAAATCTGAAGGAAACCTCCTCATAGGTAACCTGCCCTTGAATTGCCGGCAGCGGGATATTGCTCCGGTCTTCATCGCTGGTTTCCGTCGGCGTATCGACCACATCCTTAAGCATATCGATCGACATCGAGACTTCTTGGAAACTCTGCCACACGCTCACAAAACGCAGCAGCGAACCAGTCACGTTCCCGGAAATAATTCGGAAAGCAATCAACTGACCCAAAGTAATCTCATTTCCCAGTACCAAATAAGCTCCCACCCACAACTGAGCTAAGTTACCCACCTGGTTTAAAAAGCTGCTAATCGTACCGGCCGCAGTCCCCGTGATAATTGTTTTAAAACTGGCTGTAATGTATTTTGCGTAGCGGCTAGACCATTCCCAGCGGGATTTCAATTCAATATTTTGAGCCTTAACAGTTTGAATCCCGCTGACTACTTCCACTAGATAAGATTGAGAGTCAGCAAAACGCATATTTCTCTGTTTGATCAGGCGCAGCACCAGCGGATTGATAAGAACAATCATCAGCCCCAGTATCGGTACCACTGCCAAAGATACAAACGTTAGCTGCACGCTGTAGGAGAGCATCACGGCGACGTA
This sequence comes from Microcoleus sp. S28C3, assembly GCF_036700785.1. Taxonomy (NCBI): domain Bacteria; kingdom Bacillati; phylum Cyanobacteriota; class Cyanophyceae; order Oscillatoriales; family Microcoleaceae; genus Microcoleus; species Microcoleus sp. S28C3. The sequence goes on from NZ_JAUBPO010000009.1 coordinate 73,885, forward strand.
AACCACCGAAAATACCGCATCGAGAACCACTGTCAGAGCTGTACTCGTCATGAATTCCCGAATCTGGCCCATCATGCTGAATTTGTAGACCAAATCTCCCACACGCCGATTGTCAAAGTAATTTTGGGGCAGCCGGAGCAAGTGGTCGATTACCTCCGCACTCAATTTGACATCGATGCGGTTTGAGGTATCTATAAACAAAAAGGTACGCAAACCGTTGAGCAGTCCTTCAAACAGGGCAACACCTAACAGAAATGCGCCCAAAATATCCAAGGTGTCGATGCTGCGCTGACCTAAGACTTTATCAATAATTACTTGGCTGATTAATGGGTTGGCAAGACCAAATAACTGTACAAAAAACGAGGCGAGCAACACCTCAAAAAACACTGTCTTGTGTTCCATGAGGGCCGGCACAAACCACCAGAAGCTGAACTGCTCTTTTTGTTCGACTTGCGGAGCTTGCAGCAGCAGGACTTCTCCTGATTCTCCCCAGATTTCTTTAAACTGAGGTATCCGCTTCCGCATCAGCCCCTGTTCGGGCGTGGCGAGCACCAATTCTTGCTCGGTGATGCTGTAAATAATGGCAAAGCTATCTTGCCATTTAATCATTACGGGGGCTTTGATGCGGTTGATGGCTTCTGCTGGCACTTGCGCCAATTGAGGCGTGAGGCCGATGCTTTGGGCGATCGCCCCGCAAGCTTGCATACTGATAGAACCAGCAGTTTTTAACTGATTTTCTAGAACTTTGCGGATGATATCTCGACGAAATTTGAGGCCGAAATACTTGCTCAACATCTGGAAGCAAGCTAGCGGGCTGTCTATCTGCCCTTTGGCGCGGAAAACTGGGTATCTCGCCGCATCCTTTGGTTGGTCGGTTTTGGGTTCTGGGGGACGGTCTGGACCGGGTAGAACCTCGATGAATTTTCCGCCGGGCGGATTCTGCCCTGGGCTTACTATGTCTGTCGTGCCATTTAATGAGTCTGTCTCGGGTTGGGGTTCTGGGGGTTCCCGGAAGCCGACTAAGCGGGCGCCGAGGCGGCCTTCTATTTTTAAGGATTTGGCTGCGTTTTCCACAGAGAAGCGGCTGCCGGTGGGAAAGTCGCCCAATACGCCGCTGCTGACGAGCCAAATTCGATCGGCATCTAGCTCTTTGGCGAGGTCTTGAGTTTTTTTGTTGCCGTTTGGCACGTTGACAACTTTCGCATCTTGCCAAGCTTGCAGGGTGAGTTCCTTGAGATTGGAAGTGCCGTCGGCTTGGCGCTGCAACTCCAGGCTCAACAGTTCAAATACTTCGCTCAAGGAACAGTGTTCGCGAAAAGCTTCTCCAAATGTCGGCTGTTTTTCCAGTACGCTCAGGAAATCTTCGGCAGGTAGGACGATCGCAATCACATCTGTAGAAGCGATGGCGGTTTCGCAGGGAACTCCCCTGAGCAAGCCAGCCCAGCCGAGAATTTCCTGCGACTGCACCAACCGCAAACTTACGTGACGCTGCGAGCGCTGGTCAAAGCCCAGCAGCCGGGCCTGGCCTTGATAAATAATTGCCACCTGAGTCGGCATTTTTTCCCGTTCAAACAGCGGTTGCCCCGTCCGGTAGCCTAGGAGTTGGCATTTAGCCACTAAGGCTGACAGAGCCGTCTCAGAGAGTCGGTCAAAGGGAGGTGTTTTAGCTAGGAAATCCTGAATCTGGGAGAGGGAAACAGCGGAAGAAGTCATCCGATTTTAGATTTTAGATTTTAGATTTTAGATTTGAATCCACAGATGAATCCGGAGGCTTTTTGTCAAGATGCTACGCTTTTTAAAGTCTCCACGGGTAAATCCGGGGGCCCCAGAGCAAAATTGCTTTCGGTCATGATATTGAAGACACGGAAGAGAGGGGCTGTAGCGGGCCTATTTGCGATATCTGTTCGGCGAGCCAGCTTTCAAAGAGTTCGTTAATCAAGTGCAGCCGCATCGATTCATCGAGCTGGGCCGGCATGAACTTTTCTAGTCGAATAATTACCATCCATTCTGCCAGAGGACGCGGCGTCCAGAGTTGATTTGGCTGGCTGACGGACAAAAGTTTGCTGATTGCCGGGTGGGGCTGCGAGAGGGGTACTGGACCCAACAAGCCGCCGGACTTGGACTCCGGCCCTTCGGAAAAGTCGCGTGCCACTTCAGCAAAGGTTTGTTCCCCTTCGAGGATGCGAAAGTAAAGTTCGTTTGCCAGTGCTGGATTTTTGGTGCGCACCAGGGAATAGACTACGTGGTCTAGGCTGGCTTTGCGGGTTAAAAAATAATTATCTACTTTAGGTCTCCAAGTGGCTTGCTTAAATTTTTCGATCAGCAAGGGCCTAACGGCCATCTCTTGAAGTTCTTCTTCCGTCATGTTTTGGCTGCGCAGCCAAGCTTCTTTGGCTTCGGGGGCGGTCAGTTGGTGTTGTGCCAGAAAGTTCTCGACGGCGGATTGGCGTTCTTCGTCGCTGCAACTAAAGGATGCGATCGCTTGGTCTACTATTACACCCCGCAAGAATTGTGGCATCAACTGGTACCGCTTCAGGAGCGATGGCATATCCTGAGCTTGCAGTAATTTATCGCCTATTTGAAAAAGTCCTGTCATTTTTTTATCTCCAACTGACTTGCGCTTCCCCTTTTAATTTAGCTGTGGCAGGAAAAGAGCGACAACCACTAACCCCTCGATTCCCCGATGATAGCAGACCGTCAGCGGGCTAGCGCTATTGCTGTCTATTTCTTGACGCTCTGCCTAGCGAGGGGTTCCCCGCGTGTCTCACAATGGTAGTGGAATAAGGCGAGAGTGGGATCGGGCGAGAGTGGAAAAATCTTTCTTCTGCCATCTTCCTTCTTATCTCAACATCCATCCGTTAAATCCGTTAAAACCCGTATACTGCTTCGTCGCCGAACTTCCTTCTTCCTTCACTCTCGGAATAGTCTTTCAAACAGTGTTCCGAGTTGGGTCGAGCAAGCGCGACTGTCGAGATATTTGGGGTTTGTCGCCATTTTTTGCTGGATTCGATCGCGGTAGTGCCGGCGCAGTTCTGGGTTGTTTCCCAATGCTGTACTCAGCTCTAAATAAGAGTTCTCGCTGTTTGCTACCAGTTCCGGAAGTAGCAGTTCTTCGAGCACTGCGGCTGATTGTCGCGATCGAGTTGTTTGCCCTTTTCTTACCACTACAGGCAACCCTGCCAACAGCGGTTCTGCTAAGGAGCAAGCACTGCTGTATGGATAGGTGTCTAAATATATATCAGCTAATTCCAGACATTTTATGCAATCTGCGCGAGATGGCAGCGCTTTAATCACAACTAAGCGCTTTTTGTCAATGCCAAATTCCGCAAATAGCGATCGAATTTGTTTGTAAAAAAGTACCGTCGGATAGTTTTCATTGCGGGAACTAAAGGGATACAAAACTAAAAGAGAATTCGGTACGGCAGCAATAATTTTTGCCCAAGTTTTTCTCAATTCTGGGATAATTGTAAAAGCTGGAGCGCCTGACATTAACACTACAGATTCGTCGGTGGCTCCCCAACTCCTGCGAGTCGGTTCAACGGTCGCAGGTGCTGATGCTACAGTATAGCTTAAACAAACTCCCGAGCCTTTTAAAGTAATTAATTTTTCGCGATACTCTGCAGCAGCACCTGCGGGCAATGTCAAATCTCCGGCAATGAAATAATCGATATTTCGGGCGCCGGTAGTGGCGGGGGTTGATGCACCGGTAGCTATTTGCACTCGCGCAAGCCGGTGCAAGCACAGCAGGGCGCTTGGTTGGGCAGTGTCGGTAGTATTGGTGCAGATTAGCAGAATATCTAAATCGTGCGATCGAATTTCTCGGACTTGATTTGGCAAATCTTCTGACAGTTGCACCAGTTTGTCGGCGCAATTTTCGCAATATTTCCCCAGTCGCTCGTCTTGTACCTGAGAATGATACACGATAATTTCAAATTTGCTTCTGTCTAAATATTCAAAACTCGCAATTGCAGCACGATTCTCGGATTTATTATTAATTTTATCTAGTAAAAAACCTACTCTAATTTTAGTTTTTTCAGATTTTATATTAGCATGATTCCAGTCTATTTGACAGCCGATATTTTTCAAATGATATTCCAAAATACCAGCTCGCTGGGTCAATATATCGAACAAATTTGCCTCGCTCAAGTACAAAGCTTTGAAGCTAACATTTTGCGTCATAAATGCCGCTAAATAACGCCAAACTTCCGCATCGGGAAAACTGGCGATATTAGCAGCGACGTACTTGATTAGCTGCTGGAAATATTCAGAGTACCTTTCAACTTCCCACTTTTCTTGAAAATAACTGGGAGACTGAAATAAGAATGTCAGAAAATCGTCAAAAAACCACTGAGGAATCGCTGCATTTTTATACTCTAGCGGCAACTGATAAGCGTCGCAGTACAGCATCGCTGCAAGGGGATATTGAATCTTCTCGGCAATTTCCCCTCGTTCAGCAAGTTTCGAGGATAACTGCTGGACAAAACTTTGTTCTGACTCAGTTAAAGTTTCATTTTTGAGACCGCTATCTAGTAGCAACTTATGAGCTTGCCCCGCTTCTTGCGAGTAAGCACTTTCAAATTTTTCCGCTGGCAAATTCAGCCAATTTCTAGCTATCTGTTGGCGGTATTGCCGCAGTTGCGCGAGAATAGACTGGTTTGATGGCGATTTTTTGTACTGCTCAACCAGTGCTGACAAGTCAGATATACGAGGCTGGGTTCTTAATGCCAATTTGTGGCGAATTGTCTGTTTGATTTGTTTATTCAGGAATCTGTAATCAGGACTATTTAGTAGTTTATTGTAAAATCTGACTACATCCTTATGATTTTCCCCAGCAGCGAAGTTTTTCCAAGTTTGTTGTTCGGGATGAATCCGCAGTGACGACAGTTTTTCGTCTACAAACCCGATGTGATAATTCCCCATGATGCGCCACCACATATCTAAGTCTACATACTGAGATAATCCCGAATCAAATAATCCTATTTCGGTAAAAACTCGGGCCGCAATTAAGACGGTACTCGGTTCGCCGATTTTGTTGATGGGGTTGCTCAAGCAGTTAGTATCTGCCAGTAATTCTTTTCCTGGCTGAATAGATTTTAACTTCGCCCAACTTTTATGCAAATCTTTAATTGATTGGGAAGCTCTCCGCAAAATCGGGTTAGATTCATCTTCAGCTATGGTGATGCCGCGCGGGGAGAAAACCATACCTATTTTTGAGTTTTGCTGAGCGACTGCAACCATTTTTTCAATACATTCTGGTGCTAGCAAGTCGTCTTGAAATAGAAATTTAATGTATTGACCTTTTGCTTGGGATATGCAAAAGTTCCAGTTTTGTGATAAGCCGTAGTTGCGGTGCAGTACGATGCGGAAATCGACTGAGGTTTGTAATTGGAATGATTGGGCGATCGCAATTGTTTCGTCTGTGGAGCCGTCGTCGGATATAATCAGTTCTATGTTAGGGTAGGTTTGGGCCAAAGCACTTTTGATTGCTTCCCCAATAAATGCTTCTCCGTTGTATGTCGGAATGCAAATGCTAACCTTCGGCTGCTCGTTTGGCAGTTCTCCTTTTGATTGACTTTGTTGCTTTGATTGTGGCAAGTTAGGCCTAATTTTGGCAGAGTTCGCTTTGGCTGTTCCTGACACAGGTATGCTTTGAAAGTTATCGGTAATCTCGGCAATATATTCGAGACGTTTTCTAATTTTATTACCTGTAACTTGGGGCTTGAGTAAAGTCTTAATTTCCTCAGCAGCTATCGCTCCAATTTGTTTAGCTTCCCGGTAATTGTTGAAGACGTACCGCATTAAATCAGCAGCGTGTTCGACATCCGCTTCTGCCCAAACATTGCCTTTTTTGTAAGGTCCGCAATCTTTCTCAATTGGGATTAACTTATACTTGACTAAATAGCTGTTGCCGACATTCATAAATTCTGTATTTGATGAATAGCCTGTGGCAATTACCGGTTTGCCGTAAAACATGGCTTCAGCCATTGTTAAGCCAAATCCTTCGCAGCGGTGCAGGGATAGATAACAGTCGCACTTGTACAGCAAACCGTTTATTTCATCTTTGGACAAATAGCCGTCTAGATGTTTGATATTTGAACAATTTTCTAGGGCAGAATTTAACAATTTTTGCTGCTCAATATTTTTGTCTGAGTTGGAAGATTTGAGAATTAACAATAAGCGGTCATCTTCGCCAAAAGCTTGTTTAAATGCTTGAATGGCAGCTAAAGGATTTTTGCGCTCGATGCGGCTGGAAAAGTCGAACACAAACAAGAAAATAAATTTATCTTTAGGTAAATTCAGTGCTTCTCTGCTAAGGGAAGGTGCGGGGAGAGCAATACTGGGCATGATTTTGATAACGGGAATTGGCGAGATTGCGGAAATTGCCTCGGCGCAATAGTTGCTATAAGTCCATATTTCGTGAAAGTGATTAAAGGCTGGCTGCCATTCAGGGGGAAATGCGGGAAGTTCCCAGGCCCAAAAGCCGATATTGTATTTATTTTCAAAATAGCTGGAACCTGTATGTTTGATAAAGGTTGCAACTTCATCGGCGTTGACTTGAATTAAGTTTACGGGATGGGGATTGTCTTGGCTAAAGTTTTGATATGTGGTGTCTTGTTTGCGGTGGGGACTGCGGGTAAAATTGTTTATATTGAAAGGAATGTTGGCGGCTTCTGTGGCTCTGATGTTGGCTCGGACACCTTCTCCTATGCCAAATTCGCCGTTGATGTAGCCGGCGATGTTAATTCCTAGATTGTGATTCATAGTTTATAATGTATTCAGCAAATTGTTGTGTAGATTTATGGGGAAAAAGCAGAATTAATGGAGTTACTCAATTGCGCTAAAGGAGGGTAAAAGTTGAGAATAAATTATAATTTTGCTCAATATTTGCTAAGATATAACAATCCTTGCAGGATGGGCGAACAAGATTGAATGAACTGCAAAGGGCGCAGAGAACGCAGAGGAAGAAAAGATAGGTAAGAGAAAGAGTTGGCAACAGAAAATTTGGTGCTTGACAAATGTGCCGATCGCTATTGTATACTGGCATCGCAATGCTAACCTTCGGTTGGTCGTCTGTTGGCATGGGTTGCTCGGTTTTATTTTACGATAAACTAATCAGGAATTTTAGAGAAAGTGATCGATCGCGCCAACCACGACCTGTTGAAGCTGCTACCGCCGGATGCTAAAGTCATTGTTGAAATTGGCTGCGGTACGGGCTCGACAGGCGAACAGTACAAGCTGATCAATCCCCATTGTCAGTATATTGGCATTGAATGCGATCGAGAAAAAGCTAAAATTGCGGTCGATCGGCTAAACTGGGTGACGGTAGCCAATATTGAAGAAATTTCCATCGAAAGTCTCGACATCGCTCCAGGAACCGTCGATTGTTTGCTTTTTGGCGACTTGCTACCCTACCTCAAAAATCCCTGGGATATCCTCAAGCAGTACAGTGCTTTGCTGAATCGAGAGGGGCAAATTCTCGCTAGAATCCCCAATGTTCAATACTGGCGGCGAATTGTCAATCTGCTGCGAGGACATTGGGAAAATGCCGACAGCAAGATGCAGCACTGGTTTACTCTAGAAAGTATTAAATCACTATTTGCTCAAGCAGGATTGCAGGTTTATGAATTTCAAGGAAAGGGACACAAAACCGAAAATTTTGTCCGCTTTCAGGAATTGCTGCATCCAATGGTAAAGGCTTTAGAGCTCACATCAAGCAGTTTTGCTACGGAAACAGGTGCTGAATATTATATCGTGCGATCGACCAAATCGACCGTACCTGCGCGCAGACTGCTGATTCAGACTATCATTATGGCTCCTACAGGGTGCGATCGCGTGCGAGTTTTGGAACCGGACAAATTTAGCGCCACAATTCCCGGCGTCCGCACCGTATCCGGCGTGAAAGCAGCAGAATTAATTCCGCCACTGTCTGGAGAAGAAAAAGTCTTCATCTGGCAGCGGACAATCATGCAATATCCCGGCTATATTCCCCAACTCAAAGAACTGCTGCAACAAGACTATTTAATAGTAGCTGAAATTGACGATAATCCCGTCCGCCGCCGCGAATACGCCGACAATAATTACCTCAGCTATCGCGGCTGTCACTGCGTTCAAACTTCTACAGAACCCCTCGCAAAAATTTTGCGGTATTACAATCCCAATGTTGCCGTATTTCCCAATCAATTAGCTTATCTACCTCCGCCGCGAATTTATCCGGCAGAAGATACAGTCACAATTTTTTTTGGTGCGCTCAACCGCGAAAAAGATTGGCAGCCGATTATGCCAGCGTTAAATCGAGTTTTAGTCGCACACAAACACCAGATTCGAGTTAAAGTAATCCACGATCGCAGATTTTTTGAAGCTTTAAAAATACAGCAAAAAGAATTTGAACCATTTTGCAGTTACGAACGGTATCAAGAAATCATGTACAGTTGCGATATCGCTTTGCTGCCGCTCGTTCCCAACCCGGTTAACGAAATGAAATCCGACTTAAAATTTATTGAATGTGCAGCGCGGGGAGTAGCGGTGCTGGCAAGTCCCACCGTGTACGAACATTCGATTGTCGAAGGTGAAACCGGATTGATTTATAGATATGAAAAAGAGTTTGAGATTAAGCTAAATTCGCTGATTTCTGACACTTCTATGCGTCGGAAAATAGCCGCGAATGCTTACGAATGGGTGCGCGACAACCGCTTGCTGTGCGGACACTACCGGCAGCGACGAGATTGGTACTTACAAATGCGGGACGAGTTGCCGCGTTTAAATGCTGAGTTGCGCGATCGCCTGCCGGAGTTATTTGGTGGCTAAATGCGGTAAGATTTATAGGGTTATTGTGCGATCGTTCTGTTTAATTGTTTAATTGTTTAATTTTTAATTGTTACTCCACACCAATGCGAATTCTATTCACTATTGCTCACTTTTACAATCCCAGCGGCGACGGGAAACACGCTTCCCAGCGAAATGAACCGCAACCGCGACTAAATGCTTTAACCGCTTCCGTGACATCGCTGCAAGCTTTGTACGGCAAATCTCAGTCGATGATTGACATTCGCGAATGTGCAACTATTCCAGCCAATCAATCTCAACAGCACGAAATAGACATTGTTATTTGCACTACTCAAGGCTATCATCTGTTGCCTCAACTGCCAGTGCAACCCAGATGTTTTATGCACCACCCTACAAAATGCGAACCGCTGCTGTTGGGGTTTGAATGTCAAGCAGTTTTACGAGCGTGTCTCGACAAATACGATTATTTTTGTTATTTGGAAGATGATTTAGTTCTGCATGACCCGTGGTTTTTTAGTAAATTAAAGTGGTTTACACATCACGGGGGAAATGGGAATTTGCTGCAACCTAATCGCTATGAAATATCGCCTCAAGGGGCTGTTTTTAAAGCATATGTTGATGGTGATTTAGCGGAAACAGCTACTGCTAAGTTTCAAAATGTGGAGGAGCAGCGGCAGTTAATGGGAAAAATAATGGAACAAACAATTGCTTTTGAGCGGGCTTTGAATCCTCATTCCGGCTGCTATTTTTTGAATGCGGATCAGATGGCATACTGGGCTAAACAGTCTCATTTTTTGGACAGGGATACTAGCTTTATCGGCCCGCTGGAAAGTGCGGCGACTTTAGGAATTATGCGGACTTTTAGAGTTTATAAATCCACTCCTGCTTATGCTAATTTTTTGGAAATTCAACATTTTGGAGCGAGTTTTCTGAAGTTGATTGGTAATAAGGTAAGGGTGCCGGAAGCAGGATGAGTTAAGATATTCAGGTAAGCTGCAATACTTGAGAGGTAGCATGAACCAGGCAACCGAAAAGATTGTCCTTCCCTCTCCCTTCCCCGACCACACTCAACTGCCAGAGGAAGATGGCACTTTCGTGAAGAATTTTCAGGAGCATCCCCAGAGCATTATTTTGACTGATTCTATCGGGTCGGTATTGCAAGGGCTTCATCCCGATGGGCAATATGCTATAGGGCAAGACTGTGGCATCTACTGGCGAGAAACTGACCCGCAAGAAAGGGGAGCGGAAGCTCCTGATTGGTTCTATGTGCCGAACGTGCCACCAAGACTAGGAAATCAGATTCGTCGCTCTTACGTGCTGTGGCGCGAATTCATGGCTCCGATGATTGCTTTGGAGTTCGCATCGGGAGACGGTTCACAAGAGCGAGACACAACGCCGCTATCGTACTCAGAAGTCGAATCGGCGCCAAGACCTGGGAAGTTTTGGGTCTATGAGCGGATCGTGCGGATTCCGTATTATGGCATCTATGAGATCAATAGTGGCAGGCTGGAGGTTTACAGCCTGAACAATGGGTTTTACCAGCAGTTGCTTCCGAACGATCGCGGTCATTATGCGATCGCGCCAATGGGCGTAGAATTAGGACTGTGGCAAGGCAGTTATCAAAACCAGACAATGCTGTGGCTGCGGTGGTGGGATAGCGAGGGCAATTTGCTGCTGACAGGTACAGAACGAGCTTCCTTAGCAGAGCAGGCTTTGAGTACAGAAGCCCAAGCGCGGCGGGATGCCATCCCTCGGTTGTTGGCAATGGGATTGAATACAGAGCAAGTGGCAGAAGCGCTGGCTTTATCCGTAGAGGAAGTTAGGCAGCATTCACAATCTTAATGTCGCTTTTTATTAATAAGAAGTCAAAACATCGCCGATTTTAACAGTGCCGCTGTTGATAATTTTGGCTAAAACTCCAGTTTGTGCGTGACCGAATTCCTTTTGCAGTAAACTGAGTAGGGAAATATCCCGATCGCCCGTTTCTGGATTCACTTCTATATTGACACAGCGACCGATTCGTGCTGTAACTTGTATGCGCGCCGTGCCTAATTGAAACTGTTTTCCGATCAACTCAAATTCGGACCAAGCTGCCATACCGTCTAGCACAATGTTCGGGCGAAATCGGCCCACGTCAATGTTTTGAAGAGCGATTTCTGTTAATTGGTCTAATGTGGCTTGACTGAGTAAAGAAATGTGGACGGGTTCTCGATCGGGATAACGAGTTTCGCCACTGCTGTCGCCGACTAATTGCAAAGGTGCAAACTGCGGGTGTCTCGCTTCTTTTGTTGGTTGAATTGCGGCCAAATATTCGGTGAAAAAACTCCCGATGCGATCGCGCCCCGCTGCTGTGTTTGTTTCTGCTGATAACACTGCAACTCCTTGACGCTGGACTGTTAAAACGGCCGTTTCCGGTTGATAATGACATTCTAAAGCTGCTAACAGAGGCCAATCATTTTGGACGGCAAAATGTTTTTTGCTCATCCAAGGGACATTTTGGGTGGGTATCTTTGCCGCTTCAATATTATCTGCAAACATGAGGGCAAAAGCTCGATCGCCCTTAATTCCGTGTCCGGCTGTTAAAGCAAACTCCGACATTTCTTGCGGTGTCAGCCCTTTAATTGGATAAGTGAATAACTGTTTTATGGTTGCTAATGTCATAAAAAATTCCGAAGTTACTACAATTTCAACTCTCACTCTTTTCCCCCTTATTAAGGAGGGCTAGGGGGGTAGAAGCTAATTCAAAAACCTTAATAAAATTGCTATAAAAACCCGATTAAGCTAGCAATTCATAGCGGCGGATATCTGGAGGCCCAACGGCTAAACCGTCTAATTTCTGCACGGCGTCTTGAATGTGAGTTGAACCGAGATGTAGTTCGAGCAAAGCTGCACTTTCCCACTCTTCAACAAACGTAAAATCTGTGGGATCGGCTTGATTTTGCAGGAGTTCGTATTTGATGCAGCCTTTTTCTTTGCGAGTTGGCTCCATAATGCTCAGCAGCAGAGATTTAAGTTCTGCTACTTTGTCGGGAAAGGCAGCGAGGCGGGCGACTACTCGCAATGTTGTTTTGGACATAGGAGAAAAAAGAAACAGATATGACAATCGAATTTACCGCTTGCTATGAGGCAAACTCAACAAAACACAATTTTACTTAAAATAACCTAAAGAGGTCGATCGGTCAATCGATTTGAGATTTGAGATTTGAGATTTGAGATTAAAGAATTGAAGCATTGACCCCACGGATAAATTCGGGGGTTGCTTTATCGGATACAGGTTTTTTATTTCTGGACGGATGAATCCGGGGGCTTGTATCCTGGATGCTTTCGGTCAACGGCACTAAAATCACTCCAGCAGGCGCTCAAGTCTCAGAAACTCGGTTTCTTGCCAAATTCTTCGTTACTAACCGCAGAGCGTCGTATAAACCCGGTTTGTCGATCTATTTTGGCAAATACCGGAGGAACTCAATCTTTGGGATAAAATCGCTTGTTTTCTGTAGAATATTCCCAGGCGATCGCCTCCGGGTCTTTTTCGCGGCTCCACTGAGCAAACTCCGGCTTAACTTTCCACTTGCCGATCGTAGTTGCGTGAACTTTGAACCTGCGGGAGAGTTCCGTCTGGGTAAAAGAGATTTTGGGCTTTTCAGGAGTCTTGGTTTGAGCAATGGGGAATAAATTTGGTTTTTTCTCTTGTGCTTTTTCCCGATTTGTGGGAGGCTCTTGAACAGCTATTCCCGCATTAGCTGTTTCGCTTTGATTGACAGGTGGAGCTATTTGAAAATAATACAAAATGCCCCCTTGTTCCGTCACTTCAAACTCCGCTGCAAACTCAGAGGCTCGTTCGTCGAGATACTCTTGAACCTTTTCTCCGGGGAGTTTCGCATTCATCGCCAAATCCAAAGCCGTAACTCGCCCTTGATTTTCCTTGATCAACTTGTAGAAAACCGAGTCTAAATGAGCGAGTTTGTGTTTTTGCTGCTGCTGGTAGAGCTTGTAAGCCCAAGCAATGCCCGCTGTGGTGGCGATCGCCCAAAACATCGTTCCCGACTCGAAACTGGCAACCGCCGTCAAGGAAATAGGCAAAAGCAGGGTAAGATATCCCCAAATGCTGCCCTTCTTTAGGTTATTGCTGTTTTTGACCATAATTCCTAAACAGGTACGTAGTTTAGCTTAGTAGAGCGTGTCTGAATGCCGCGAAAGTTTTTCGACAGTCGATATATCGATCGGCTCGCTGACACACCCAAAAACGGATACTGTGCCGCGTACACTCGCCTTGTGGACAATCCCTAATTTTAGACCAAAGTTCCAGCTCCTTTGATTCAATGTCGCAAGTAAATCGAAAATCGAAAATCGAAAATCGAGTGACGCACTCTACGACAAAATCCCAGAATCTACTTTTTTTTGCAACCGAGGGTTCATGTACTTTTTTCGCAAACAGATTGCCATCCTGCTGATAGTTGTTGCTTGCTGTACGCTGACGATTAGTTGCAGCGATAGCCGAGCTGTCCAGTGTACTAAATTTACTGAAATTGTCAACAAAGGCAACGCTCTCATTGATGTTGATAAAGACAGCAACGATCCTGCAACGACCGACCACTTAGCTAAAAATTTGAACCTGATCGCGAAAGAACTTGAGGATCTGCGAATAACAAATCCAACCCTCAAAGAAATTCAGGAGCCATCGGTTAAATCCTTCCAGGAAATTAGTCAAGCACTCGGCGACATCAGCAAAAGTCTTCAGGCTGGAAATCTGGCTTCTACAAGTATAGAAGGTCGAGAGCAAATCCAAACAGCTCGAGCAGATATTATTAGAGCCGGACAGCAGGCGAATCAAGCAGCCGCAAATCAAGACGCTTTGACTAGCAAACTGATTAATTATTGTAAGAGCAGTTCCTAACGATTAATAGTTTTGAGTTTTGAGATGGCCACGCGAGCCGCGAACAAGGCTGCGCCGTGCATGAGTTTTGGAAGGCGTCGCCTTCACCGGGCATCTACTAATTCCCAATTACCCATCCCCAATTATCCATCCCCAATTTTAGTGATGAATTTCTAGATTCAAAATATAGCGACCGAGTTGCACTTTCTCCGACCACAACTCATATTCTAACCGCAGGTGTTCCGGTTCTGGCGTTCCTGTCAGCGTCAAATTGCGAGTGAAGTTGCGGAGTCTCAACTGTTCCGGAGTCGCCAGCGATTCGCCCTGAAGCCAATAACGGCTCAGGCCGTACATTCCTCGTTCCCAGCAGTGGCGGTAACTGTATTTGCCGTTTCCTTGCATGGTCATAATGACTCGATAGGGTGAAACTTCTAGCCAGAGCAACCGGGGTTTTGTAGTTGGGGGTAAGATTGTAACTTGCTCGGCAGATGCGTCGGAGTCGTCGGAAAATTGGCGATCGATTATGGCTGGTTCGTGCAACAACAAGTGAAAGCGATCGCGGTCTTTTTGATAAAGCGTACCAGCGGTTTCAACGACTGACCACAAAGGTAAATCTGTGGATACTAGCGATAAACTTACAGGCTTGCGGTGATGCGTCAGCATAAACAAAAGTATAGGGGTTGTTGTGGATCGGGCGGTTTGAGATTTGAGATTTGAGACTTTAGATTTTAGATTGGCTGGGTTCCAAATTCCGGAGCTTTTGCTTAAAAGAATGAAAAATTTACAACTCGGAATCGAAAATCTAAAATTGTTTAGTCAAATTTCAATCATCTGGTCGATAACTGAGAGCAGAACATGAAATCTGGGCAGATACACGGATAGTATTTGTCAGGATCGCCTATAGAGGCTAGAAACCCGGTTTCTACGAAATTTGGCATTTAGTAATGATAAATATACGAAGAAACCGGGTTTCTGAGGTCGCAAGTGCGATCGCGAACTATTTGTGAAATTAAGGTGAAATTAAGGTAAAATCCGTGCAGTTGCGCCCGCTTTTTCTTGTCGCTGACAACTGACAGCGCACTGTCCCGGCGAGTTTAATCAGCCTTGGAGTTAACTGGACACATTGGGAAAAAACCCGCAGGCATTCCAGAAGACGACTGACTTAGGACTGGGAAAAAGGTAGGATAGCTAACGCCATCCCATCCTAGTTTATCTCAATGCAAGCTGACATTATAACTACTTCGCTTCTTGACAAAACTCAAACTTTAAGCATTCAAAAACCGGCCTCGGGCTTGTCGCTGGTCGGGAGGATTCGAGTTCCGGGCGATAAGTCGATTTCTCACCGAGCTTTGATGTTAGGTGCGATCGCCCGAGGTGAAACTACAATTGAAGGATTGCTGCTAGGAGAAGACCCCCGCAGCACGGCTAAATGTTTCTCGCTCTTGGGAGCCAAAGTTTCTGAACTCAACGCGGAACGGGTGACAGTCCGGGGCGTCGGAATTGGCGAGTTAGAGGAGCCTGTGGAAGTCTTGGATGCGGGCAATTCCGGCACGACGATGCGGCTGATGTTAGGAATTTTAGCCTCTCATCCGGGGCGTTTTTATGCGGTAACGGGTGACAGTTCTCTGCGATCGCGCCCGATGTCGCGCGTCATTAAACCGCTGCAACAAATGGGAGCGCAAATTTGGGGTAGAAAGAGCAATTCTTTAGCTCCTTTAGGGATACTTGGACAGCAGTTAAAACCGATTCACTACCATTCTCCGATCGCCTCGGCTCAAGTTAAATCTTGCATTTTGCTCGCCGGTTTGATGGCAAGCGGAGAAACTACAGTCACAGAACCCGCTCTGTCGCGGGATCACAGCGAGCGGATGCTGCGGGCGTTTGGAGCCCGATTGAGCGTCGATCCAGAAACTTGTAGCGTGACTGTTACTGGGCCGACACAACTGCAAGGGCAGAATGTGATTGTACCGGGGGATATTAGTTCGGCGGCATTTTGGCTAGTTGCTGGGGCGATCGTCCCGGGTTCGGAACTCGTAGTCGAAAATGTCGGTGTCAACCCAACCCGTACAGGGATTTTGGAAGCTTTGGAAATGATGGGTGCCGATATTGAACTGCAAAATCAGCGAGAGGCCGCCGGAGAACCTGTAGCGGATATTTTGGTTCGCAGTTCCGGCCAATTGCGGGGATGCACCATTGCTGGCGACTTAATTCCCCGACTGATTGACGAAATCCCGATTTTGGCAGTAGCGGCGATCTTTGCGTCGGGTACTACAATAATTCGAGATGCGGCCGAGTTGCGAGTCAAAGAGAGCGATCGGCTGGCCGTGACTGCTGCGGAACTCAACCGCATGGGAGCTCAAATTTCCGAGTTACCCGACGGTTTAGAAATTACCGGGGGAACTCCTTTGACCGGCGCGGATGTTGACAGCTACACCGACCACAGAATAGCGATGAGTTTGGCGATCGCAGCGCTCAACGCCACAGGTATTACTAACATTCACCGGGCTGAAGCCGCTGCCATTTCCTACCCGGACTTTACCGCCACTTTGCAACAAGTTTGCCATCCAAATTGAGAGCGAGATAGTGGGAGAGCGGGAGAGGGAGGAGTCCGAGATTTGGAGAGGGGAGAGCGGGAAAAATCATCTTTCTTCCTTCTGCCCTCTTCCTTATTCCTTCTGCCCTCTTCCTTATTCCTTCTTCCTTCGCTTAAGAATCTTTACCTACAACTTGTTCTTTTAAAGAATCGATTTCCGTTAACAACTCTTGGCGATTAGAAGCCTTGAGCAGATAGCGGTAAACAAACCAGCCCGTATATCCCATACCAATCAACTCAAAAATTGGAGCTACCAAAGGGACATCATTAAGAGCATCTAAAACTCCCAGCATTACCTTAATGCTAATACCGCCTGCCAGGATTAAACCAACAGTTATGAGAGGCTTTTGGTAGTCAGCAAAAAAACTGGATAGATAGGCTGGAAGTTCCGACAAAATTGTAATAACTTGGTCTTTAATATCTTGGAGCTGGGTGGTCGGTGTTTCTGTGGTTGTCACTGTAGTCATGACCCCCGGTTTGTCCTCCACCAGGTCTACTGTGACGACTTCAGTGACTGTTTGTGTCTCGTCAGAAAAGTTAGCTTGTGTCATTTGATACTTTCTCCGGTGTCTAGTAAAATTGCAGGCTGTGAGTTGCTGGCAGTATAATTCTCAGGCAATTAGCACAGGACTCATGCAGCCGCGACTAATTGATGAGACTAAGGCAGAGCTTCCAAAATTGCAAGCAAAAATAAGGATATAACTTCATTTTAAACAATTCCCCTAGCTGGCAAATCGGTCTTTTGACTCATTTTTTCACTCGATCGAGGTCGATTTGATTCGCGCAAGGGCGTCCTTGTTCAAAGTCGGCGATATTGGCGATCGTGGTTTCGGCGATATTTGTCAAAGCTTCCTCGGTGAAAAAAGCTTGATGTCCGGTAATCAGGACGTTGGGGAAAGTCAGCAAGCGCTGAAATACGTCGTCTTGAATGACGTGATTTGACAAATCCTCAAAAAACAGATCCGTCTCTTGTTCGTACACATCTAAGCCGAGGTAGCCAATTTTACCAGACTTCAGTGCTTTGGTCACAGCTTTAGTGTCAATCAACTGACCGCGGCTGGTATTGATCAGCATCATCCCCGGTTTCATTTGCCCGATCGCCTCTGCACCGATCAAATGGTAAGTTTCCGGCATCAGCGGACAGTGGAGGCTGACAATATCAGAGGCTGCGAACAGTTCCGGGAGTGCGACGTATTCCATCCCTAGGGCGAGGCAATCTACGTTTTGGAAAAAATCGTATCCCAGCAGGCGGCACCCGAATCCGTGCAGAATTTTGGCAGTAATTGCACCAATTCTGCCAGTTCCGACGATTCCCACCGTTTTGCCGTGGAGGTCAAAACCCAACAGGCCGTCTAAGGCGAAATTGCCTTCGCGGACGCGGTTGTAGGCCCGGTGGATTTTGCGGTTGAGGGACAAAATCAGAGCGACTGCGTGTTCGGCGACGGCGTAGGGAGAATAAGCGGGAACTCGGAGGATAGTTAGGTCTAAATCCCTCGCTGCTGCTAAATCGACGTGGTTGAATCCAGCCGATCTCAAAACCAGTAAGCGGACGCCTTTTTCGGCGATCGCCCGCAGCGTTTTCGCGTCCAAGCAGTCGTTAACGAACGCGCAGACGGCCGGAAATCCAGCGGCCAAAACGCTGGTTTCTAGGGTCAGATGCGCTTCAAAAAAAACCAAGTCGTGTTGACCGCCGACATTGGCTGCTGTCAGAAAAGTGCGATCGTAGGATTTGGTATTAAATACGGCTACCTTCATGCTTTTTGCCTCCAAACCCAGTAATAGTTGGAAAATTTTTCCAGATTAACTCTAAATTTTACTAGAATGCCGTTGCCCCAAACAACCCAATTTCCACGATAAATATTGAGTTTCGCAACGAGGCATCTCTGAATAAACCAGATTTTTAGCCGTAAGGCAAATCCTGCTTAAATTTTTGAATATAATTGCTTAGACTGTAGTAAAGCGCGAGCGTTAATTGTTCATTTTTTAGGAAAAACTCAGATACCAAAACAAATCAAAACTCAAATTTATGCAATTTTAGAAAAATCAGATATAGGCAATTTATACAGTTTAGCAGACGATATTGTTATCACTTGTTTAATTGTGATCAACGTCGCAGCTTTTATTGCTTCTACTTCACCCGCCTTGTCGCAAGAACAAAAGTTAATTTTAGAAAATATCGAAATTGTTTCATCCTTAGTATTTACAATAGAATATTTTTTGAGGCTGTGGGTGTGTACAGTCGATAGCAGATACAGCCACCCGCTTTGGGGAAGATTGAAATACGGTCTGACACCGCTAAGTCTGATCGATTTAATTTCAATTTTACCGTTTTACTCATTGCTGTTATTTCCTAATTTAAGCTTCGTTAATTTAATTCGCCTGCTGCGCTTGTTGCGGTTGCTAAAAATGAGCCGTTATTCAGAGTCACTCAGAACTCTGGGAGCAGTATTGTACGCTAAAAAAGAGGAGTTAATTGCCACTGCATTTGCAGTTTTTATTCTATTAATATTTGCCTCTAGCATCATGTATTTTGTTGAAAATGAGGCGCATCCAGAAACTTTTGCGAGCATCCCCGATGCAATGTGGTGGGGAGTTGTGACCTTAACTACTGTCGGTTACGGTGATATTTATCCAATCACTCCTTTACAACAGTCCGGACAGTTTTTTGGGGTGAGTGGCGAGGAAAGCTATCCAAGGCTTAAAGTACAGTCATACATAAA
>NZ_JAUBPO010000255.1:0-2245 GCF_036700785.1 Microcoleus sp. S28C3
TCCAAACTACCGAAAACTCCTAGAATACGGCTCTCTCAGAGCCTGACTCTCCCAAAATATGTCCGAACTGTTGTAAATCCAAATTGCCAAGTTAAACGCAACAATTATAGAGCTTAGGTAGAACCTCTATATGAGGGCTCCATGCACAACCGCACCGAGAGCGCTATAATTCGCCCGTCAAACCACTTAGGCTTCTCTGTGATCCTGCAACCTATACTTTAGAATTGTACAATAAATAGTTGACCTCATTAGCCACCCATTCGTTAAACATATTGTGCAATATTTCTTGATACCGTTCAAGGGTTAATTCCGCCGGGAGAAACTTTTCAACTAGGAACAAGTGATATCCTCGCTCAGTTTGAATTGGACGAATCACTTCTCCGGGTTGAGCGCTAAATACGGCGACGGCTATGTCTGGTTTTAAACCCCACCGATAAACCTTGCCTTCGCAACCGCATAAATGCCGGCGGTTTTCGTCAATGTCGTAAAAGTGAGCGGCATCAAAAAAGCTGATTTCTCCTTCTTGAATTTGATAAAATAGTTCCTGAGCAAGCTGCGGGTTGGCAACAACTATTTGATAAAGAATTATTTGGTCGTATTGCAATTTGTTTTGAACGAAAATCTTTTTTACTTCTTTGCTAAACAAGTGTTCGGCTAGTTTTTGGGTGAGGAGCCGATCGCGAATGCCGGCTTCTAAATCTTCAACGGAAATCATCTGATCCGCCAGCCAAGCAATCGTATCCGCCGCTTTCTCCAAACGCTTCTCGCGGCGGAGTTGGTCGCCCACAGCTTGAATTTCTTCGGGAGTCACATTTAATCCCCGTTCCCGGGCTGCTTTCTCAATAACTTTTTTCTGCAAAACCTTTTGACTAAATGTCTTTATTTGCTGCTCTTGTCTGAGTAGTTCGATGATTTCACTTGCTTCAATCAATGGCCCGTAAAAGTCCTTCATCTTTCTCTCTCAACCTATATAAATTTATTAACTTTATCCCCCGACGCTTTGTGCGGGGTAGTTGATGTTAACGGTTAACGGTTAGCTACAAGATTTCATTTGGCAAACTCATAAAATCAGCATTGCTCAAAGTTGTTGCACCCGCTGCGTTAACTGTTCCCAAAACAACAGCTAAAATTCGATCGCCCTTATTTGAACTAAACTTGACCAGAGTCGCGTCTGCCGTACCGTCACCGTCAGTCTCAAACGCTATGAGTGTCAAGTCTGCTACCGACAGTCCCCCTGTCAGCCCAATTCGATCGCCTTCAGCGGGATTGAAATCAACGACTCGATCTGCTAAAAATGGATTAGCTGCTGCACTCGCTGTTTCGGGTTGAAATGCAAAGGTATCAGCGCCACTACCTCCAATCAATGTATCGGTGCCGAAGTCGCCGCAAAGAAAATCGTCGCCGTTGCCGCCAATCAGCAAATCTTGACCTTTCCCTCCCCCCACAGTGTCGTTTCCATCGCCTCCATCGATCGCATCGTTACCTCTGTTAGCTTTGACAATATCGTCGCCACTTCCTGCAAAAATTCGATCGAGCCCGCTACCGCAAATAATCACATCGCTGTCGCTGGTGCCGCGCCAATATCCGTCGCCGTTACTGTCGTAGGTGACAGTTAATACCGCAGGATTGTTTTCTGGGGCGGTAACTTCAGGAGGCGGCGTTGTCTCAGCATTGGTGTTGGCATTGTTACCGAGAAGTGCGATCGAATTATTGCTGTTACTGTTATCTGTTGGCTCAGAAATTATCGTACTTTCCCCGCCAGTACCCGTACTGTCTAGAGAGAAATTAGAAGGACTTGAATTGCTAGAAGTGCCGCCAGTCACCGGGGTGAGAGTTGCACCGTCATTATTTGACGGTGCGGGTGTTGGCGCAGGCGCTGGTGCTGTGGCGCTAGTCGTTGGGGGCCCGACTGTAGAACCACTCGCTGCCGCGCTGCCACTGCTAGATGTAGCCCCCGCAGCGTAAGCAGTCTCACTACTGGTATTGCTCCCTGTCGGAGAAGTTCCTGTCGCGCTGCTGGTACTGCCCGCACCGCTGCTATCTACAAAGGAACTAGACTTGCTGGAACTGCTGCTACTCCCACCAGGCTTATTCCCTAGCGAATTCAAGGTATTTAAACTATTGCTGTTTCCAACAATATTATTTAAGAGTTTAGAAGCTAAGGAATTTGGTTCTTCTGGGTTTTTGGTGAAAACCGTATAATGAGATACCACTACTTGATTTCTACCCTATGGATATTCATCTT